>JANMKU010000434.1:0-7690 GCA_031372205.1 Gemmatimonadaceae bacterium
GAAAGGCCGCGATATGCGCGCGAAACCGGTCCATCTCTTCGCTGATGTCCAGGCGGTCGGCGAGGATGGCAATCTCCTGGGCCAGACGATGCTCGTCGATGGCGAGTCCTTCGGTCAGGTCGCGCACGGCGTTCCGCAGACGCTCCCGCTGCGCGAGAATGCGCGTCGGCGCGCGTTCGGCGATGCGAGCGAGCGAGCCGGCAATGACCTCGAGGCGTTGGCCGAGGATGTCGGCCAGTCGCCCCCCTTCCTCGTCCCGCGTGCGCGAAAGTCCATCCAAGGCACGGTCCACGACGGCGACCAACTCGCCGACCGTTCCGCTTTCATCATCATCCCGCGGCGCCGCGATGACATCCGGCATCCGCAAGACCGCCGCGAGGTCGACACCGCCGTCCAGCGTATGGCGCGATTGCAGCATTCGGAGTTGGGCAACGACCTCACCGAAACGTGCCTCATCGATGGCGACGGCGGCACCAGGCACGCGTTCCAGTCGTGCGGTGAGTGTCACATGGCCCCGACTGACGCGCAGTCGCATGGCCTCTCGCACTTCACCTTCCCAGCGAGAGAAGGCGCCCGGCAGTTTGATGCTCGGCGAGAAGAAGCGGTGATTCACCGTGCGCACCTCAACGCTGACGCGCGTGGCACCAACGATGCCATCTGCTTGGCCGAAGCCGGTCATGGAGCGAATCATCTGCGCGGCAATGAAGCGCGACGCGCATCCATCGTCAATTCTCGTGTCGCATGATTCACGGCTAGTTCGCGAATTCCCAACGTACGCCGTAAACCTGCACCTGCCTCGGCATGGTCAATCCGGGAATCTGTTCGTAGTCACCACCGGTCAGGTTGCGATACTGGTAGAAGATCGACGCGCGCTGGATTCGAATCTGCAGGACGGCGGTGATCACCTCGGCGCGCTCGCTGAAACGCGTGTCTACCGTTTGATCCGCGCCGACGCCGAAGTAGAACGGTGCCGAATTGCGGCGGTCGTAGATGACGCGGGCGTTGAAGCCAAACTGCCCCTTGGGGAATTTCGATCGCCACTCGCTGACCAGCGCGAGTTCGCCACGGATATGTACCGGCGGGCGTCCATATTGCGATGCGTTCCATCGCACCGTTTGCACGTCGAGGCTGAGGTCTTTGTACACCGGTCCGCGAATGCTCCCCAGCACTCCCGACGCCTTTGCTGCCGCGAGTTGTACCGAGGGAAAGGAGAGAATCACCGGCGTGTTGAAGACGGTCGGGTTCTCGCGAATCGCGCCGCCTCCAATCCACAAGCGGCGCACGCGTACCGCGGCCTCGGCCCGGGTCGACGAGACGGACGGGCGATCCGTTTCGCTGCGCGGATTGCGATTACCCTGTGCGGCAGTCAGTACGAGCCACGAAGTTGGAGCTGCCCGCAGGAACAGCTCCATGGTCGTTGTCGAGTCAATGCCGCGACGCTCCACGTACGTGCCCACGCCGAGCCGCGCCGTACCAAGGCCCAGGCGTAGCGCCGGCGCGTGCAACAGGTCGCCGTTGATCGGTCGGGCACGGTCTGTGAGGGAGCCCTCGAACCAACGCCCGCGATAGCCGACGGCCAGGACCTGTTGCGTGCGCGACCCAATCGTGTCGCTCGACACCGCGACCTTTGTCGTATCTGTCGATACGACACTATCACGGATTCCTTCGAGGCGGGTTCGCGCAACGCCAATCATTGCCTGCGTCCAGAATCCTTGCAGCGTGTCGCCGTATCCAACCCGGACATAGCCGTCGCGCCGAGCGCCTTTGAAGGCGGGCAGACTGCGGAACCCCTTGCGAGACGTTTGCGCGTCGCGGTCACGCGCTGATGACGTGCCGTAGACATCCACACTCAGTCGGCCGCGCGACCATCCGAATCGGGCGTTGAACACCTGTTGGCTGCCATCGCCGGCGCGTCGTGTTGTTCCGGCGGTCGTGAAGGCAGACACCTGCCCCGTTTGCGTCGCAAGTTGCTGCGCGCCGATTTGCACGATCGCCCCGTTGCGGTACCGACGGGCAAAGAAACCGCGGAATGCGTTCGTATTGCGATCGCCGGTGAAGATGTCAGCCCGCGTGTAGGGCGTCTCGCTCGTCACTGACCAACTGCGCAACCACACGCGCACTTCGGTGGCGGCTCGTTCGATCACCAGATCATCCAGCGCCCACAGCGGCACATCGTCAAGGTCGAGCGCTCCGCCGTTGCGCGCCTCGGTCGCGTCCATCTCAATACCATCGACGAAGATGCGGATGCGAGAGAAATCACCGTGCAACGACGCCGCATGAATGCCGGCGAGCCATCCGGTACGAAACGTGGTTACCCCCGGCACGTGATCCAGCAGGTCGGCGAGATTCAACGCGCCCGACGACAGAATTTCTTCGCGACTAAAGTGCAGGCGATTGCTGATATCCAGTGCGCGTGGAGATTCAAAATGCGCCATCGGCGACCGAATCGTGTCACGCAATCGCGCCCGCGCCACGCTGTCGATGCGTGTCTGTGTGCGCGCCTGCGCGAGGGAGTCGGCACGCAACGAATCCGTCAACGGGTCGCGCGTGATCACAGGTGCGCCTTTACCGATCGAATCCTTCGGCGCGATCTTCTTTGTCGTATCGACCCGGACCTGAGCGCGCAGCTCGGACGTCGAGAGCACGCACAGGCCAACGATCGCTGCGACGCACACGCTGCTCAGGAACGCCGTGCGGTGCTGGTGCGTCACGTGCATGGTGAAGCGGTCGTCAACGACCGTGCGCGCGAACGATCTCGACAAACGTTCCGACAGGCGTGCCGGTCGGCCCCCTGGGAATCCAGCCGAGGTCCGTCTGGGAATACGCGGTACCAGCGACGTCGAGGTGCACCCAGGGAAATCCGTCAACAAATTCCTGGAGAAAGAGCGCCGCTGTAATCGAACCCGCTGCGCGACCGCCCGTGTTTTTGAGATCCGCCACATCGGACTTGATCTGCTCCTTGTACTCATCCCACAGCGGCATCGGCCAGCCGCGCTCCCCGGCGCGTTCACCGGCGGCGAGGACCGTATCCACCGCGTTCTGGTCCGATCCAAACACGCCGACCGCGTTCGCACCGAGCCCGATAACGATTGCGCCGGTTAGCGTGGCCGCATCAATGGTGATCGCTGGCGAAAATCGTTTGGCGAACACCAACAGGTCGGCCAACACCAATCGGCCCTCGGCATCGGTGTTGATGACTTCAATTGTCTTGCCGTTCGAGGCGCGCACCACGTCGCCCGGCTTAATCGCGGTGCCCGAGACCATGTTCGTGGTCGAGCCAATGATGCCAACCACGTTTACGGCAGGCTTGAGCCGTCCAATGGCTTCCATTGCACCCATGACGCCGCCCGCGCCGGACATATCGTACTTCATCCACTCCATATCGGGCGCTGGCTTGATCGAGATGCCGCCGGTGTCGAAACACAGACCCTTGCCGATCAGCACCACGGGTTTGTCGCCATCGGCACCACCACGGTATTCGAGAACCACCAATCGGGGCTCTTCCGGCGTGGCCTGCGCCACACAGAGAAACGACCCCATGCCCTCCCGCTCCATGTCGGCGCGGCCGAGCACCGTCAGCGTCATGCCATGTCGATTGGCAATGTCGCGCCCCACCTCGACAAAGGTCTCCGGGGTGCAATAGTTGCCCGGCATCATGCCAAGACGTTTCGCAATAGCCTGCCCTTCGGCGACGGCCACGCCTGCCGCCAATGCGTCGCGCGCCTCGGCGGTATCGGGCATAAAGATCGCTACGGAGGCGAGGGGTACGCGCTTGTCCTTGTCTGGCACGGGCGCGCGAAGCTCGCGGTACTCCCAGCTGCCAGCCGCAGCTCCGAGCGCAATGCCTTCAATGGCGTCAGCATCTGCATCCGGGAGGAGCACGTGCATACTGACGGTGCCCAGCTTCATGGCTTGGCGTGCGGCAATGGCCGTGGCGCGCCGCGCTGTTGTTCGAGTTAACGGTGCACTGCCGCGACCCACCAGCAGCACGCGCTGCGCGCCGCCGTCGCCGCCCACGAGCAACAAGGTCTCATCGCGCGTGCCGCGAAAATCACGCCGCGAGAGGCTTCGTGACATGGCGCCACCAAGCGGCCCATCAATCGCAACGAGTGGCGGTGTCATCGATGGATCGTTTGCCAGAATCACGACCAGGAGCGGTGTATCTGTGCTGTGCGGCGCGCCGTGACTGGCGTGAATGGCAAGTGACATGCGTGAGTCTGCAGAAGAAGGGGCGGAGTGGACGCGGGCGCCCGTCGGTGAGTCGGTGAAGCTAGGAGGGGAGCAGCATGCGCGGCAAGCGAACGCCGGTCCGGTCGCAGCAGCACTTCACACAGGAGTACTCCAATGCAGCGCGCCCGGTCCACAGAGGTTGGACCGGGCGCGCGCATGATGCTGGATGTCCACTGGGGCGGGAGGAGTCGAACCTCCAACCACTCGATTAACAGTCGAGCGCTCTGCCATTGAGCTACACCCCATCACAATTGCACATCGGCAACCGATGACAGAACGAAGCTAAATCGCTTACGCGCATCGCAACAGCGGCGCGCGCTAGAATCTGGTGGCGTTCGCCGCCTGCCAGGCTCGTGCCATGGGACCCGTGACCGATTCCGCAAGCAGCGCACCGGCCTCGATCTGCGGATAAATCTCGGCGTAGCTCCTCGTCTCCATTGCACTGACTCGCTTGAGAATGAACCAGGGCTTGAGATCCTGCTGGCGACGCAGTCCTGCGGCACCGAGCACTTCGTGGAAGCTGCTGACGGTCGCGGCATGGTAGCGGGACACCCGCGTGGCCTTGTCGCCTACGTGCAGCCCCTGCACCAATTCCGGATCTTGCGTGGCCACGCCGGTGGGACATTCGTTGGTGTTGCACCGCAGGGCCTGAATGCAGCCAATCGCGAACATCATGGCGCGTGCTGCGTTACACATGTCCGCACCGAGAGCAACCTTCGTCGCAATCTGAAATCCCGTGTTCACCTTGCCGGACGCAATGATGCGAATGCGATCGCGCACATTGGCGCCGACGAGCGCGCTATGCACAAATGACAGCCCTTCGTTGAGTGGCGTGCCGACGGAATCAGAAAATTCCAGCGGGGCCGCACCAGTGCCACCCTCGGAGCCGTCGACGGTGATGAAGTCTGGTGTGATCCCCGAGACGAGCATTGCTTTGACAATACCGAGAAACTCGTGACGCTTGCCAACGCAGAGCTTGAACCCGACCGGTTTACCGCCGGACGCATTGCGGAGGTCCTGCACAAACTCGAGCAAACCAAGCGGTGACGAAAATGCCGTGTGCGCTGGCGGGGAAATGACGTCCTTGCCCGGTTCGACGCCGCGGATTTCCACGATTTCTGGCGTGAGTTTCTGCGCCGGCAAAATGCCGCCGTGACCAGGCTTCGCACCCTGTGACAGTTTGATTTCAATCATCTTGACGTTCGGTAGCGTAGCGCGCTTGCCAAATGCCTCGAGACTGAATTGCCCTTGCTTGTCGCGACAGCTGAAGTAGCCCGTGCCGATCTGCCAAATCAGATCACCGCCGGGCGAGAGATGATACGGACTCAGTCCTCCTTCGCCCGTGTTGTGCGCAAAGCCCCCGATTTTCGCGCCCCCATTCAGTGCCATGACGGCGTTCTTGCTGAGCGAGCCGTAACTCATCGCCGACACGTTCAACACCGACGCCGAATACGGTTGCACGCAGTCCGGGCCACCCACGAGCACTCGTGCCTCAGCGAGTTCGACATGCACCGGCGCCAATGAGTGGTTGATCCATTCGTAGCCGGTTTCGTAGACATCGCGCTGCGTACCGAACGGCAACGTGTCCACTGCCCCTTTCGCGCGTTGGTACACGACCGACCGATCGTTGCGGCTGAAGGGCTTGCCGTCGCTGTTGGACTCGACGAAGTACTGATTGATCTCCGGCCGAACGATTTCCATCAGGTAGCGAGCGTTCCCAATGACTGGAAAATTCCGCCGGATTGCCTGTTTGGTTTGAGCGATGTCGATCATCCCGCGCAGCACGAGCGGCAGGATGAGGACCAGTAGCCACAGGATCGGCGGCCAAAACCGTTCAACGATGGCCACGAGGGCCAGCAGACCGACCGCGAGAGCCCAAAAGAGATTGCGCATGGTGAACTGACGTCGCGGAGCACTCCAACGTCACCAAGCAGGCATTGTAGCAGCCATTGTGATGCGCTCACCGCTTCGCTGAACCGTCCAGCAAACAGTCATGCCCAGGACGAGGGTCGAACTCGTAAGACCGTAAGGTCGGGGGATTTTGAGTCCCCTGCGTCTGCCAGTTCCGCCACCCGGGCGCGTGCGCGATGCATTGCGTCACACTGCAGCAAGTGTAGTCGGCGCTCTGTCGCGACGCCACCGGTGCAGTTCGCCCCGCCCGACCGAAACGGCCTCCGTTGCCTCAGAATTCAGACGGTGGCGGAGGTGGCTTGAGCCGACGGCCCCGACCAGGCAGCGGTGACACGACGGTCGTATCGCCGTCTTGCGCACCCCCAAGACGCCGCCGCTGCATGTCCTGCATGTTGCGACGCAATTCGTCCTGGAGTGCGAAGTAACGTGCGCGCTGCGACGGTGAAAGAAAACGCGCCAAATCCTTCTGCTCTGCCTCCATGAGGTCAATGCGCCGACGCTCCAGCCTTGGCAGCTTATCAAGCAGTTCACTCACGCGCGACTCGTTGACCCGATCGCCCGCCAGTAATTCGCGGCGCAGGGCAACGCGGGTATCCACTTCGTCTCGGCGCAGTGCGCGCTTTTCGGCTTCGGCGCGCGTCGACAACTCTCGCAGTTGCTGGAACTGTTCGTCGGACAGTGCGAGTCGCGTGCGCACAATCTCATTGACGCGGTCCTGCAGGCGCTGCTCGAGCAGTGCCCGCGCATCCACCTGGGGACGCAGGATGCCAGCACGACCGGCTGCGCGCCCACCGATGGGCGATGCACCCTGTGCGTTGAGCGGCAGTGCACATACGAGCGAGACCGTCATGGCCACCAGGAGACGTCTCACCGCTCGCTCCCGCTCCGTACGACCGCCACAATCGGTACCTGTGACGCTGGCTCTGTTGACGTAGCGCCGTCCCACTTCTCGAGTCGGGCCAACATCCGCTCCAGCTCGACATCGGTGTACTCACTCAGGTCCCCGACGGAGACTGCCATCGTGTTCGGCGCGACCGCCTGCACTGGGTGCACCGACTGCGCGGAAGCGGTGCCGGGGTCCGACGCACGAGTGACCGCACCGCGATCGTCCGCTGACGGTTTCGTCCGTGTGGGTACGAGCGCGCGCTCGGCAATCTCGACCATGCGCGCCGAGTCTGACCGCGCTTCCGACATAGACGCCAATCCACCGTTCCGGGCGACCATCACCGACCATCCGCCCACGAGCAACACGCCAACGGCGGCGGCCGCTTTCCACAGCTGCCATGACGCGCGGCGGGCGGGCCGTGCCATTGACGGTGCAAGCGTCAGCGCTCTCGCAGCTCCTGGCGACCGAGGAAGCGCCGCCACAATCCGCGCGACATCAATGGGCGCGGCAGCCGGACGCACGGCACGCGCCACGCGCAGGAGCGCGATCTCTTCGACGCACGCACTGCACTCGTCCAGATGGGCCTGCACGCGCACCGCATCGGCACGGGTCAGTGTCTCCGCGACGACGTCGGGGAGCAGATCACGAATCTCGGCGGAGCCG
>JANMKU010000449.1:0-4171 GCA_031372205.1 Gemmatimonadaceae bacterium
CAATGCGAATGTTTGAAATCGTCTCCTTCATTACCCATCGCGGGTTTGGAGACATACGAGGGTTTCGCAAAAACGATCGAACTTCTATCGTCTCCTTCATTACCCATCGCGGGTTTGGAGACAAGGCCATCCCAAAAGTAAAACAAGAAAAATAAATGGGTCTTCCGGGAATTTAGGGAAAGACCCGTGACAAGGGTGCGGCGAGTCGACATGGTAGACGGAGGAGGAGGCCATGAGCGAATCCGCATCGCGCGATCTGCTGCAGTTGGTGGGGACGTGGGAGGGGTTTGATGTGATCAGTGTGTCGTCAGACCACGAGGCGATGGGCGACGTGTTTGGCGCGCCGGCGCCGCGGTTGGTGCTGGTGTTGCAGCCGAAAGCGAATCACCCGAAGCGATGCAGTCAGTGCGGCGCGATCGTCGAGAAAATTCATGACGTGAGCGAGCGTCGGGTGCGCGATCTGCCGCTGGGTGAGTGGGACACGTGGCTCGTCTTTCCTCGCGCACGGGTGCAGTGTCCGCAGTGCGGGCCGACCGTCGAGGCCGTGCCGTGGCTCGATCGCTATCAGCGGATGACGACGCGGCTGGCGGAGAAGATTGCGCGGCTCGCGTCGGTGTTGCCGATCAAACAGGTGGCGGCGTGGTTTCGGGTCGGCTGGGATACGGTAAAACAGATCGATCAGCGCGCGCTCACGCAGCAACTCGGGGCCGTCGAGGACCACCTGAATGGGATTCGACGGATTGCGATCGACGAGTTCGCCGTGCAGCGCGGGCATCGCTATGCCACGGTCGTCTTGGATCTGGATCGCAAGCGCGTCGTGTGGATTGCGCGCGGGCGCGATCAGGAGGCGTTGCGCGGCTTCTTCACCGCGCTTGGGGAGACGCGGTGCGAGCAACTCGAGGCCGTCGCGGTCGATATGTGGGCCCCGTACGCCGCCGAAGTACGGGCGCGCTGTCCACGGGCCCAGTTGGTGTACGATTTGTTTCACGTCGTCGCGAAATACGGGCGCGAGGTCATTGATCGCGTGCGCGTCGATGAAACCAATCGCCTCGCGAAAGCCGCCGGCCAGGGCCCCCTCCGCGACGCCCGGCGCGTCATCAAAGGCGCGCGGTGGCTCTTGCTGCGCAATCGCACGAATCTCCAATCCCGGGACGACCGCGTGCGTCTGCGCGAGTTGCTGCGCGCGAATCGCGCCCTGTTCATCGTCTATGTGCTCAAGGACGATCTGAAACAGTTGTGGCGCTTCCGTTACCGCAAAGCCGCCGTGCGCTTTTGGAAACACTGGCGACGACGCGCGCTGCGCAGTCACATTCCCGCGCTACGGACGTTCACGGCGATGCTGCAGCGACATCTCGACGGCGTCCTCAGTCACTGCCGCTTCCCGATCAACTCCGGCATGCTCGAAGGGTGCAACAACAAGATCAAAGTCCTCAAACGCGTCGCGTATGGCTATCGCGATGAGGCGTACTTCTTCCTGAAAATCCGTGCGGCGTTTCCCGGAATTCCCGGATGAACCGAAAAAATTGAACAGCAACTCGGCTTGCCCTGCGGTGCTCGCGATGCCGGTAAAACTCGCGACATCGACACGGTGCAGCAAATGAAAGTCGAGCGTGAACGCCAGAATCATCTGCGACGTGTTGACCCCCATGAGCATGAGAAACCGGTGATGCGGCATGTTGGTGCGCGCGGCGTCAAATAACTGACGCATGTTTTCCGTGCCGAAGAACACCGTCTTGCTCCAGCATCCCACAACCACGAGCACACACATTGCTGACGGCGATACGGCGCCCGTCGCATGCAGCACAAGCATGACGCCCCACCACGCTATGATCGCCGCGTACTCAATCAGGTTCCGGACAACGGGAATCGCGGGCGCTGCTGCGGGCATAGGTCGCGTGGTGGGAGGGGGCCGGTTCACTACGGTTCCGTGATGACGAAACGGCGTTCGCTGCGCGCTGACGCGCGGCTCGTTCGCACTGTAATGGCGACCACGTACCCGCCGGGCGCAAGCGCTTGCAAGTCAAGCGCCACCGTACGACCCACCACGGGCCGACTGCTGGCCGCTGCCAATCCGCTGCGACGGGCATCGGGTTCGGTCCACCGGATGCTAATGCTGTCGCGCATTGCGGACACAACGCCAAGGCGCGCACCAAGACGCCGTGTGGCACTGACGTCGTCATCACGACGCACGCGCATCTCGATCTGCACCGTATCTGCCGACGCGAATCCGTAGCTCTCCCAATAGAGTGCCACGGATTCCGATCGTGGAAACGTCAGCCCACCCGCCATGTAGCGCAGGACACTCTCCATGTCCGTTGGCGGATCCATGATCCGATTGGCCAAGCGCAGGAATACGGGATCAGAAAGCGCGACCTCGGAGTCCTTCATGTCGCGCAGTGTGGGTGGGGGACGCACACCATAGCGCAAGCGCAGTGCGTGTTCGCGCGGACTGCGCGGGAGCACTTCCGCACTCAGTACGACGGGCGCCGAGGTGAGTTGCGTGAACAGCCGCAGGGTCAGACTTTCGCCAATGGCGGAACGTGCCAACAGCTGCGCGGCGTTGGCCGATGATCCACCCATAAGCAACGCCAGTGAGGCGCCGGTGACCGCCGTATCGAGCACGCGCAGCGGATCATCAACAGCGAGTTGATAGCTGATGGTTGAATCGCGGCGCCACAGCGCGTCTTGCCCCGGGCCAAGCGGAGCCAGATGCAAACTGAGCATCATGTGTTCTTGCGGCCACCAACTGTCGGGATTGTTGCTGTCCGGATTTTTCAGACTCCAGTCCGCGGCCGTCAAGCTGAACGGGTCAATGATGGCGTCGGTTTTTGGAAGGAGTGCCGTCCGATCGAGGGTGTATTCCTTGACGGTGTACGGAAAGAACACCGCACGAGGTGGTCGTACCGAGTTCAACGCATGCGGCTGCCGTCGCAGCGGACTCTGTCGTTCGAGGCTGCGACCAATGCCGTTTTCATATTGCCACCCCGGCCAGTACGTATAACTCGGCCACCCGTAGCGCACGACCATTTGTCGCATGGCATCACCACCGCCCGCTGCCGCCCAGACGTACCGTTCGTCGCGATCGCTGATGGCGCGCAACGCTGCCTGAACACGTCGCGTCTGATGCGCGACGTACCGTTCGTTGCCGGACGTGCTCCACAGTGGATCCGCCAGCCACCACAGACGCAGCGCGAATGCACGGCGTTCCTCGCAACTCATGCGCTCGACTGTCGGCCGATCATCGGGGATGATGAGCGCGAGCATGTCGGCATCACTGCAGTCCGCGCCCTTCGTGGTCGTCGCGATCACCGAATCCGCCATGCGAAATGCTGCTTCGGCTTGCTGCAGTTGTCCTGCTTGCGCGTGGGCGAGTCCAACCAACGCCGCGCACCATCCCACGTTGCCACGGCACGCCAGCGCGGCCGCGAGGGTTCGCGCAGGTGAACGCTGATCGAACACAAAGCGGACGCGTTGCCCAGCAATCCAGTCATCGTCGGGGTGCTGGGCATGTGCCGTTTCCAGTGCCGCAATCAGCGTGTCGCGCGATGCCTGCATACGCGCGCGATCCGTAATGGGCAGCGCGAGATCGATTGCCTCGCCTTCATCGGGCGGCTCACCGTCGTCAGGCGGTGACCAGAGTGGACAGACGGCCCCGCGATCGGGCTTTGCCACCACCGGACGCCGCGCCACGGGAGAGGGTGGCTGGAACGGGACGAGGCGGGGTGTGAGGCGAGCGCAACCCAAGGCCCAGTAGCGACGTACGTTCGCGTCTCGCGCGTTGATGATGGAGCCTATGCCTCGTGTATCCAGCCACCCATGCTGCGCGAATTGCACGCGCTCCCACTCTTCCCGCCAGGTGTCCTGAAATCGCGTGATCTTTTTCTGCAGGTCACTCCGAACATCACGTGCATCATCGGTGACCGATTCGGTCCGCCAGCCCGGCGCGTTTGGCGATTCCATTGGCGCGCGCGCCTCGCCGGCGCCGAACACCGCAGCGGCGAACATCGTACCGCCGGCGACGCGGCGTGGTGAGAACAAGCGGAACACTCGCATGGCTGGGTGGTCCTGATCGACGTACTTACAATGGGCCGGTCGGCATCTGTCCCGCATAGATCATCTGCATTTGCACCGGCGAGTAGGGTGCGGTGAGCAATGTCGTGCGCTCTTGATG
>JANMKU010000337.1:0-20213 GCA_031372205.1 Gemmatimonadaceae bacterium
GGGAACCGGCCGCGTGCCATCACCACACGCTTGATCATCGCGATACTGTCGCGTGTCGAGCATCCAGAAGCGCGCCAGCGCCCCCCAGTTGATGGTCCGTGTGATGTTCAGGTCGGCCCATGATTTTGCGCGCGGCACACGCACCGGTTGATGTTCCCACCACGCTTGGTACGCGGCCGCCCGACGCTGGCGCATTTGTTCTTCCGACTCCATGCCGTTTTCACTCATCAATCCGGCGTAGTTGTTGTCGAACTCATGGTCATCCCACACCACGAGCCACGGACAGCGCGCGTGCGCGGCCTGCAGCGCAGGGTCCGACTTGTAGAGCGCGTAGCGACGCCGGTAATCGTCCACGGTGCGAATCTCCAGCCCAACATGCTTGCGCACCAGCTTGTCGATCCCAGCGGTTTCGTAGAAGTAATCACCGAGGAACGCGACCATGTCGACTTCTTCGCGCGCCATGTGATCGAGCGCCGTGAAGTAGCCTTGCTCCCAATGTTGGCACGACGAGAACGCGAAGCGCAGCGGGGTGATCGCCCCGTCCGCCGGCGCAGTGCGCAGTCGTCCCACGGGGCTCGTCGCACCGCCAGCCGAGAAGCGATACCAGTACCAGCGATTGGCGTCGAGCCCATCGACGTCGACGTGGACGCTGAATGACAGTTCGGGCGCGGCGGTAGCGCGACCCTGTTTGACGATCTTCTTGAACGACTCGTCGTCAGCAACCTCCCATGTCACCACCGCGCGCACACCGTCCATTCCGCCTTCGGCCTCCAGCGGTCGCGGCGCGAGTCGCGTCCACAGAATGCCGCCATTCGGTGTGATGTCACCGGAGGACACGCCGAGTGTAAATGGGTCGTCGATCAAGCGCGGGCGCGAGGTCACGCGCCAGACATTGGGCACGACCGCACAGAGGGCTGCGGTGCGCGTCACGTCAGCAAGAAAATCGCGGCGATCCATGATCAGGTCGAGGCAAGGGTGATGGCGGACCCGTTGCATGGGCGCGCTGGGCCAACGGTACACGTGGTGAGCGAGAACGCCAGTCGTCGCGCGCAGGGACCCTGGACCTCACTCCCATGTCTGCCATTCGTCGAGACTTCCTGCACACCTTGGTGCGAGCGCCGTCGCGTATGCGGCACTTCCACTGGACGCACTGCACCGCACGAGCGTTGTGTCCGGGCGAACGGCGCCCTCGCCATTCGACTTCAGTTGTCCGGCCAAGCTCACGGCGAAACATCGCGCTGTGTTCGATGTTCCGGCCCCTGACAGAGCAGCCCACCGACCGCAGTCCGGTGTTGCTCAGCTCCGCGCGCAGAAGTGCCGGCCGAGTTCGATGATGTCGCCCACGTTGATCGCGCGTCAACTTGACGACTAATGTCGCTCTCGTGGCAGACGCTTCCGGGTACGTGGCGTCGCGTCGGATGGGGGCGCTTCGGGTAGGTAGCGCAAGTCATCGCGATCCTTGCGTCGCCGCGTGGCCCTCTTGTTCGCGCGCAACGCCTCAAGCCCGATGACCGGCAGTGTTTCGCCCGCAATCTCCACCACGACCGCATCGATCGCCGCCCGCTCGAATGTCACGCCGGAGATGCTCGCGAGCAGATCGATGCGAATCGGCGGACTGCCCAATTGCGTGACGGCATCAGCGCGAGTGAGATGAGGGACGTCGATCAGTGCGGTCGGCGCCCCGAATGCCGACATGGCGTGCATTAGTCGGTTGACGGCATCGCCAGGATCGTTTGCGTGCCACTGCTCGCCCGATGCGTCACGTGGTGCGCGATGCTGCGCGACGGGCAGTCGACTTGCCGTACGCGGATTGCAGGCCCCCGGCGAGGAGCGACGCACGCGCGACCGCCGTCAGCCGCTCCGCTGGTGCAGACGAAGGCGGCGGCGGCGCTTGCCTGGCCAGCGTCGTCTTCTCACCCGACCAAGTGCGTTTCCGCCGCTCGGCCGAGCGAGCGCACGAGCGCGGCGACGCGCGGGCTCGCGCGCAGCGGATCGTAGATGCGGCTCCCCAGCGGAATGGCGACGCCGAAGGCATAGTCGCGACCCTGCCGAACGCCAGCCTCGGCTGCCGTCAACGCCTGCGCCGTGTCGCCCAGTCCGAGCCACGCAAAGGTCCATCCGCCTTCACCTTGACTCGCAAGGCGGACGCGCTGTTGGTCGAGGAGTGTCTTCGCGCGCCCGGGGTCGCCAGACTTGGCGATGACGTAGATCATGAACGAGACCGCCGAGGCCGACGACGACTGTGTCAAGATCGCTTCGGTGCGCCGGCGCGCCTCGGCGGGCTGCCCGCCCTCGAGGAGCACGAGCAATGCGGTCGAAAACAACGTCGAATCGGCCTCCCAGAGTCGGTTGGCGAACCGGATCGCCTCGGGATACCGACCGGCATAGCTCAGCGTTTGCGCGGCCAAGTTCAGATATCCCACACTCGCCGGATCGAGCGCCACGGCCGCGAGGACGGCCTCGGCGGCCTCGTCCATCTGGCCCACGACCGAGAGGAACTTCCCCCGCGCCGACTGCGCGACGGCGCTGCGGGCGTCGAGGCGCACCGCACGCTGGGTGGCCTCGTCGGCCTCGCGCCATCGATGCGCGAATATCCGCGCTTGTCCCAACGCCGCCCAACTGTCGGCGGACAGCGAATCCAGCGCCACCGCACGTTGGCTTGCCGCCGCGGCCGGTTCGACCACCTCCTCGCCCATTCGGCAGGAGCCGGTACGACCCCAGCTGAATCCACGTGAGCGCCAGCGCGGCAAAGGCGCGCGCGAACGTCGGATCCCGCGCGATGGCCTGCTCGAAGTACGAGCGAGCGCGGAAGAGACTCGGACCGCGGCGCCCGTACAGGTACATGCCCCGCTGGTAGAGGTCGTACGCCTCGAGATCGCTGGTGCCGCGGTCGGACAGTGGAGCGCTGTTCACGTCGCCCGCCAGCGTGACCTGCAACGCGCGCACGATCGCCTTCGTGATGTCGTCCTGCACGGCGAACACGTCCTTGGCGTCGCGCTCGAAGCTGTCGCTCCACATCACCAGCCCCGTGCGGGCATTGGTGAGCTGACTGGGCACGCGAATCTTTCCGCCGGCCCGGCGCACGGATCCCACGAGGACTCCGCCCACGTTGAGTGCGGCGCCGATCTCCCGCGCCGACGTTTGCTTGCCACGATAGGCCGCGGCTGAACTGCGTCCGGCGAGCTGCAGGCCGGGCACCTTCGTGAGCGCGTTCGACAGTTCATCGGCCATGCCCTCGGCGAAGTACGCGTTGGCGATATCACCGCCCACGCTTTCGAAAGGGAGCACGACGAGTGAGCGCACCGGCGACGCGCTGTCGGCCGCGACGGCGCCCGCCCCCGAGCGGGCGTTGCGCAGGATCTTTTTCGAGACACTGAATCACGAGCGCGACAACGTCCCGCGGCACGCCGAGTCGCACGGCATCGCGCGGCGGCGGCGCTTCGCTGATGTGCGCCGCCACCATCGCCTGCGGCGTGCTTCGCGCGGCAAACGGATGCGCCCCGGCCAGCGACTCGTACGCGACCACTCCCCACGCATACAGATCGGCGCGCGCATCGGTGTTCACATCGCCCAGCGCTTGCTCCGGCGCCATGTAGGCCGGCGTGCCGATGGACGTGCCCAGCGACGTAAGCGTGTTCCCCTCGGCGTTAGTGCTGGACGCCGAGAGCGCCTGGGCAATGCCGAAGTCGGTGACCACCGCCGTGCCGCGCGACAACAGCACGTTCTCCGGCTTGATGTCGCGGTGCACGATGCCGCGTTCGTGCGCGTAGGCCAGCGCTTGCGCGATGTTGCGCAGAATGCCGAGCGCCTCGGGCACCGGCACGGCGCCCGTCACGAGTCGTGCGCGCAGCGAGTCGCCGCGCACGAAGGGCATGGTGTAGTACGGCAGCCCCTCGCTCGTGGTGCCCGCGGCCAGTACCGGCACGATGTGCGGATCCTGCAGCGCGGCGGCGAGCTTGATCTCGCGCGTGAAACGCTCGGCGCTCAGTGAAGCGGCGCGTTCGGGGGAGAGCACCTTCACCACCACGTCGCGCCCGAGCGCATGCTCCTGCGCCACGAATACGCGCGACCGCCGCCGCCGAGCTCGCGCTCGAGGGTGTAACCGTCGCCCAAGGTGGACTGCAGTTGACTGCGCAGGTCGGTCATTGCGGACTCGAGATCACGATCAACGGAAGGCGCACCGGCTACGGCCGCACGTGTGGAAAAGGACCGACGACCGACTCCACGCGTGTGGCGATACGATCGAGCTCCGTCAGTAAATCCGGCGCCTCCTTGAGCTCGGCGAGTACGCCAAGGTCCGCCCAGATCTGGTCCCACTGCAGCACGCCGCGCTGCTTCAGAATTACCCCCTCAATGTCGACCCAGTCCTGCGGTCGCGCCGCGAACGCCTTGTGGACGATCAGATCCTCTGCCGAACAGGTGCGAAGGATGGCGCCGCGCACTAACTCCGCATTCGAGGAACGCTCGATGGCGTCGGCTTCGAACGGCATCGCACCAAGGGCGACGTCGATGCCGAATCCATCCGGGGTTCGCAGCAGCAGCACACGATTGCGCAGCGCGAACGCTTCCGCATCAGGGATGCGACTCTCGAATTCGGCGAGCAGCGCGGTGGTGTACGTGGCCTCACCGCCAAATCCCGTGAGCAACGTGAGGTCGAGATCGTTCGTGAGTCGCGGTGTTCCCCAGCGAAAATTGGCGACGCCGCCAATGAAACAGAACTTCCATTCGTGGCGCTCGAAGATCTGCTGCAGGCGTGCGCCCGCCTGGAATAGCGTGTTCACACGCGCGCGCGTCGATGCAGCCAGCGCTGCTGCTCGATCAGGCCGCACACGCTCGGTTCCACGTGATCGGCGCGCGCCGACTCCACGCAGGCATCCTGGAGATCGGCAGCTGCACGCCACAGGTCAACGACACTCAGCTCCGCCTGACCCACTTGCGCGAGCTCCACGGCGGCCGAACGCCATTGCGCCATCCATGCGTGCTGTTGAGTCGTGGTTGGCGGCGTCATGAAGGAAAGATAGCGGCTATGAGCAGGGCTCCATCTGGGCGCAGGTCGCTCATCGCGGCCGTCCGCCGTTGGGCGACGTGAACAGCGCGACGTCCAGGCCGAGCGAGCGCACGAGCGCGGCGAAGCGCGGGCTCGCGCGCAGCGGATCGTAGATGCGGCTCCCCAGCGGAATGGCGACGCCGAAGGCTGGGTTCAAAGTAGAACGTTGCACCGACCGCCCCGCCGATCGCATATCGTTCGATGATGCCATCAGCGCGCGCTGCCTCCAACTCGGCAAAGATGTCGGGCAAGGCCATCAGTGACTCCCTGTGCGGAACAGACGCGCGACGTTGGTGCTCACCGCGGCCGCCCCCCGTTGGGCGACGTGAACAACGCCACGTCCAGGCCCGCTTTGCGCACTAGGGCTGCGAAGCGCGGGCTGGCGCGAAGGGGATCGTAGTAGCGACTGCTCAGCGGGACGAGCACGCCGAAGAGGCCCCGTCGCTCCATTTCCTCCATCGCCGTCAACGCCTGCGCCGTGTCGCCGAACGGCGACTTGCCCCCCTTCCGATAACACGCGCACCGCAGCGCCCGCAGTCGACAGCGTGGAATCGATCTCCCAGTACCGGTTGGCGAACCGGATCGCCTCGGGGAACCGTCCGGCGAGGGCGAGATTCTGCGCGGCCACGTTCAGGTATCCCACACTCCCCGGATCCAGCGTCACCGACGCGATCGCGGCGGTGGCCGCCTCGTCCACCCGGCCGACAGCGGCCAAAAACCGCGCCCGGACGGCCTGCGCCACCGCACTGCGGGCGTCGAGGCGCACCGCCCGCTCGGTGGCCACGTCCGCGGCGCGCCACTGGCGCTGATGGAACCGGGCCAATCCCAACGCCGCCCAGCTGTCCGCGGACAGCGAGTCCAGCGCCACCGCGCGTTCGCTCGCCGCCACGGCCGCTGCGGTCGACTCAGGGTATGGTACGATGGAGTATACCGCGAGTTGAAGCCACGTCAGTCCGAGCGCCGCGTAGGCGCGCGCGAACTGCGGATCGCGGGCGGTCGCCTGTTCGAAGTATTCGCGGGCCCGCACCAGCGCCGCGCCGCGGCGCTGATAGAAATACATGCCGCGCTGGTACAGATCGTACGCCTCGAGATCGTCGGTGCCGCGGGCGGCGACTGGAGCGCTGCTCGCGCCGCCGGCCAGCGTCACCTGCAACGCGCGCACGATCGCCTTCGCGATGTCGTCTTGCACCGCGAACACGTCCTGTGCACCGCGCTCGAAGCTGTCGCTCCACAACACCAGCCCCGTGCGGGCATTGGTGAGCTGACTGGACACGCGAATCTTTCCGCCGGCCCGGCGCACGGAACCCACGAGGACTCCGCCTACGTTCAGCGCGGCGCCAATCTCCTGGGCCGACTTCTGCTTGCCGCGGAACGCCGCCGCCGAACTGCGCCCGGCGAGTTGCAGGCCGGGCACTTTGCCGAGCGCGTTCGACAGTTCATCGGCCATGCCCTCGGCGAAGTACGCGTTAGCGGTGTCGCCGCCCACGCTTTCGAAGGGGAGCACGACGAGCGAGCGCACCGGCGACGCGCTGTCGCTCGCGACGGGGCTCGTCTCCGTGCCGGTGCGCGACGCGCTCGATGCGGTGGGCCGCGGTCGAAGCAGCGCCCAGCCGGCGATGACCAGCGCGGACACCGCGATGCTCGCCACTACCATCGGCGTGCGTCGCTGAGTCGGCGCCGCCGCTTGCTCGACGCTTCCTGACGTCACGCTCGCCAGGCGCGTGAGCAGCGCATCCGCACTCGGCGGACGCTGCGCGGGGTCCTTTTCGAGACACTGCATCACCAATGCGGCGACTTCCCGCGGTATCCTCAGACGTACCGCGTCCAGCGACGGCGGCGCTTCGCTGATGTGCGCCGCCACCATCGCTTGCGGCGTGCTCCGAGCGGCAAACGGATGCGTGCCCGCGAGCAACTCGTACGCGACCACGCCCCATGCATACAGATCGGCGCGCGCGTCGGTGTTCGCATCGCCCAGCGCCTGCTCTGGTGCCATATACGGCGGCGTACCAATGGAGGTGCCCAGCGACGTGAGCGTATTCCCCTCGGCCTTGGTGCTGGAGGCCGACAGCGCCTTGGCAATTCCGAAGTCCGTGACCACCGCCGTGCCGCGCGAAAGCAGCACATTCTCCGGCTTGATGTCGCGGTGCACGATGCCGCGCTCGTGCGCATACGCCAGTGCCTGCGCGATGTTGCGCAGGATGCCAAGCGCCTCGGCCACCGGCACCGGGCCGGTTAGCAGTCGTGCGCGTAACGAGTCGCCGCGCACGAAGGGCATGGTGTAATACGGCAGCCCTTCGCTCGTGATACCCGCGACGAGCACCGGGACGATATGCGGGTCCTGCAGCGCGGCGGCGAGCTTGATCTCGCGCGCGAAGCGCTCGGCGCTCAGCGCGGCGGCGCGTTCGGGGGAAAGCACCTTCACCACCACGTCGCGCCCGAGCGCATGCTCCTGCGCCACGAATACGCGCGACATGCCACCGCCGCCGAGTTCACGCTCGAGCGTGTAGCCGGGCCCAAGGGTGGATTGGAGTTGGGTGCGAAGGTCGGTCACGCGGAGGTCTTACGGCGCTTGGGATTCATGCGGGGAAAATACTTCTTGCGGTCAGATCGCGGTGGACTTCGCTTTCGCGTTCCTTCGCGTCGGCGCGTTTACAACGTGCACAACCCCGCGTACGTCTCCGGCCGCCGATCGCGATAGAACTGCCACACCTTCCGCACCTCGCGAATCTGATCGAGATCCAGTACGGCCGTGACCAGTTCGTCCTTGTCACGTGAGGCTTGCGCGACGATCTGTCCTCGCGGGTCGCAGAAATAACTCTGCCCGTAGAATTCACCAATGCGCCACGGCTCTTCGTAACCAACGCGATTAATGGCGCCGACGAAGTACGCGGTGGCCACCGCGTGGGCCGGCTGCTCGAGCTTCCAGAGATACTCGGACAGCCCAGCCACCGTCGCCGACGGATTAAACACGACTTCGGCGCCGTTCAGTCCGAGCGCGCGCGCTCCCTCGGGGAAGTGCCGGTCGTAGCAGATGTAGACGCCGACTTTTGCGTACTGCGTGTCGAAGACGGGATATCCGAGAGTCCCAGGCTTGAAGTAGAACTTTTCCAAGAAGCCTGGGGCGCAGTGCGGAATGTGATTCTTGCGATACTTGCCGAGGTAGCGGCCGTCAGCGTCGATGACGGCGGCGGTGTTGTAGTACACGCCCGGTGCATCTTCTTCGTAGAGCGGAACGACGATGACCATGCTGTACTTTCGCGCCAGCTCCTGCATCAGTTTCGTGGTCGGTCCGTCGGGGATGCGTTCGACGGCGTCGAACCAGCGCGGCGTTTGCTCGGCGCAAAAGTAGGGGCCGGTGAAGATCTCCTGCATGCACAACATCTGCACGCCGGCGGCGGCGGCCTGTTCGATGAGTCGCACGTGCTTCGCGATGTTGGCCTCGCGAATCGTGTCGAGGGTCTCGTCAGTTCCGCAGGCGTGGGACGCCTGAATCAGTCCGCACTTCACGAATTGGGGCATGGCGGGGTGCAGTTGGATGGGTGATGCTGCAAGGGCAACGAACAACCACAACTGATTGGACAAGATATGAACAGATAGGAAAAGAAACTCACGGATACAACAAACAGCAAAACACTTTTTTGTTGTTCGTAGTATCCGTGAGTTTCCGTTCCTATCTGCTCATATCCTGTCCAGTCAGTTGCAGTTGTCTGTTCATATCGTGGACTCGGCTCGCGTTCGCATGAATGCGAGATACAGTGCGAAGCTCAGCGCGAACGTCACGAACCATGCGTAGGTGTAGATCGTGTCGAACATGTTGGGGTTCGCGACGCGTCCACCCGGTGTGCTGACTGCCCGCACGAACCCTGGCGCTACCGGCAGCACGGCAATCACGAGCGCGGCAATGGCACGCCAGTTGACGCCGTTGCGGTACGCGTACGGTCCCTTAAGCGCGAAGAGACCGGCCACGTCGAGCTGCTGGCGACGAAGTATCCAGTAGTCGGCAATCAACACGCCGCCGATGGCGCCCATCAGGCTGGAGTAGCCGAGCAGCCACGTGAAGATGTAGGCGGCGGCGTCGGAGTAGAGCTTCCACGGCATCATCAGCACGCCCACGACGGCCGTGATCAATCCGCCAGTCACGTAGCTGATGCGACGCGGACTGAGGTTGGAGAAGTCATTGGATGGCGAGACGACATTGGCCGCCATGTTCGTCGTCAACTGTGCGGCCAGCACGATGAGCGCGGCGAATGCAATCACCGCCGCGCCACCGATCTTGCTCACGAGAACGATGGGATCCCACACCGGTTCACCGAACACGACGATGGTCGCACTGGTGACGGCGACGCCAATGAAGGCGAAGGCGGTCATCGTCGTGGGCAATCCCAGTGCCTGCCCGAGCATCTGCGAGCGCTGCGTCTTCGCGTATCGCGTGAAGTCCGGAATGTTGAGACTGAGTGTTGCCCAGTAGCCGACATTCGCCGTCAGCGCGGCCGGAAAGATGGCCCAAAACGCACGCTTGCCGCCCTGCAGTTTCTGCGATTCGTCGAGCACATGACCCAATCCGCCGCCGCTCTTGATGCCCCACGCGAGCAGCAGCATGCCACCGACCAGCAACAGCGGCGCCGACCAGCTCTCGAGGATCTTTATGCCTTCCGTACCCTTGAGAATGATTGCGACCTGAATGAGCCAGAAGATGGCAAACGCGATGGCACGACCTCCCGCGATCGACGACCATGGGGCCCAAGCTGCAGTAATCAGCGCGTCAAGCGCGAGCGCGCCAATCCACGTTTGAATGCCAAACCATCCGCACGCGACGAGCGCACGCAGCACGGCTGGCACGTTCGCACCTCGCACACCAAATGCAGCGCGACAGAGCACGGGAAACGAGATGCCATAGCGCGTCCCGGCATGTGCGTTGAGTATCATCGGGACGAGCACGATGACATTGCCGAGCAGGATGGTGAGCATCGCTTGCCACCAGGTCATGCCTTGCGACATGAGACCCGAGGCGAGCGTGTACGTCGTGATGACGACACTCATGCCAATCCACAGTGCCGCGATGTTGTACGTGGACCACGTGCGTCGCTCTGGCGACGTCGGCGCGAGGTCGGGATTCCAGAGCGGGCTACTCGATAGGTCGGCGAGCGGAGTCGCTGTCACTGGTGTGCCGTCAAGCCGACGAACCGGATGCCGCGGTGCTGGCAGGTCGCAGCCCAGCGCGCGTACGTGGCAGCCATCGTCCGCGGCCTTCGCGACCGACGACTTTGTAGTTGTCAACGATGACATCGCCGCGGGACAGTGTGGTACGAGAGAACCCCGCCAGCTCCCAGCCGTCGAACGGCGACCAATCGGCATTCGTTTCGAGCGTTGACGGAGACACGGTGTGCGTGCGTGTGGGATGAATGATGGCAATGTCCGCGTCGGCGCCAATACGAATGGCACCTTTGCGCGGATCGAGGCCCATAATGCGCGCCGGATTCGTGCTCAATTTGAGACACATCTCCTCAAGCGTCAGACGCCCTTCAAGTACACCGCGGGTGTAGGTGAGCGGCAGCAGCGTCTCCAGACCAGGCATGCCCATGGGAATCTTGGTCCAATCACCATTCCACATCGCCTTCTGTTCGCGGGTGAACGTGCAGGTGTCGGTGGAGATGACAGAGACTTCGCCACGGCGCAGCCCATCCCACAGTCGCGCCGAGTCTTTTGGCTGCTTGAGTTGTGGGCAGCAGGCGAAGAGATGACCGTCGTCGCGCGCGAAGACGGAATCGTCCAGCACCAGGTATTGCACACAGGTCTCGGCCAGCACTGGCACGCCGCGTGCCTGCGCCGCGCGAATGATGTCCGTGCCTTCGGCGGTGGTCATGTGCACGATGTAGAGCTGCCCGCCGGTCACTTCGCTCCACTGCACGGCGCGTTGGATGGCTTCCGACTCGATGAAGTTGGGGCGCGTCATCGCGTGCAGTCGCGCACCGTATTCCTTCATGAGCGCCGGCGTATGATGACGCGCGATCAGTTCGTCGAGTACGCGCGCGGACTCCGCGTGCACGAGCAGCATGGTTCCGTGTTCGCGCATCTGTTCGAGTGTGCCGAAGAGGGCACGGTCGTCCGACTGCCATCCCTCCGACTCGTAGATCATGAACTCTTTGAACGTCGTGAAGCCCCGCGCCACCATACCAGCGATCTGGTCGCGTTGTTCGGCCCAACGGGTGATGCAAATGTGGAACGTGTAATCGATGAGCGACTTGCCTTCGGCTTTCTTCATCCAGATGTCGGCCGCGTCATTCAGCGAGCCGCCCGCCGGTGGGATCGCAAAGTCGATGACCGTCGTGACGCCGCCGCGAGCCGCCGCCCGAGTCCCCGAGCGATAATCGTCGGCCGACACGGTTCCGCAGAACGGCAATTCCAGGTGGACATGCACATCGATCGCGCCGGGGAGCACGTGATGTCCAACCGCATCGATGACGCGCGCTCCAGTGCTATCGAGCTCCTCGGCCAACGCCGCAATGTGCTCCCCGACAATACCAATATCCCCGATGAACGAACCGGACGGCGTGACGATGTTGCCGCCCTTGATGACACTATCGAATGCCATGTGCATCGCTCCGGAAATAGCTCAGGACGTCGCGGCAACGCCTTCCGGCGCGGCGTAACCTTCAACCAGCTCGGCGCCACCCTGATAGGCATCGCCATCAGGACGACGAATTTGCGATTGGAGCACAACGCGATCGCGACGCGCACCACGGAAGTCTTCGATGCAGTGCCAACCGTCGGCCGCGTGTTTGTCGAGGAACTCATCGAGGCCGGCGAGCAATCGCTTGATGACGTTCGGGCCAACCGCATGATCGAGCATCGCGGCTGTGCACACTTGCACGGTGCCACATCCCAACAGGAAATAGGACAGCGCCTGCGAGAAATCCGACACGCCGCCAATCCCGGAGAACGCCTTATCGGGAAAGGCCTGACCCATGCGCGCCATGTTGGCCAGCGACATTGGCAGAATGGCCGGTCCGCCCATCCCACCGGTCGACACCTTGCCGTCAACGTTGATCTCGAATTCCAGCGTCTCCGGATCAATCAGCGGCAGCGACGGGAACGTATTCGACGAAACAATCGCATCTGCACCGCCGCGGAAGCAGGCGCCGGCTTCGGCGACGATGTCCTGCGTTGCCGGTGTGAGCTTGGTCCAGACGGGAATCGTTGCGACCGCTTTCACTGCTTCGGTCACGACGGAACACAGCTCATCGTCCTTGCCGATGTTCGATCCCATGTCTTTCCGGTCCATGTGCGGACAGGAGAAGTTGCACTCGATGCCGTCGGCGCCCGCCTCCTGCACCGCGCGCACGAGTGTCTGCCAGGCGCGGAGTTCCTTGTCGCTGCCCGAGCCAGCCATGATCGATGCGATGATCACACGCGTGGGATACGCAGCCTTAATCCGCTCGATGCGCGGCACCCACCAGTCGAGCGGCTTGTCGGAGATGAGCTCCCAGTTCCACGAGCTGTGCAACGCGGCGCCCGGTCGCTTCTTCATCGACACGGCGTTGTCGTCCGCCGTCGTCCGCTGAAACTTCGTTTTCGCACCGACCACGTTGACGACCGGATGGAGTCCGATTGTCTTTACGACGACGCCACCCCACCCGGCGTCGAAGGCGCGCAGAATATTGTTCTCCGACTCCGTCGGTGGTGCCGACGACAGCAGGAAGGGATTCTCGAACGCGATACCAGTGAACTCAATGCTGCGGTTGGGCATGGTGTGGCTCCGTGAGAGTCGTCAACTCATCCAGTTCGTTCCGGCCTCGCGATTCCATTTCGTCGTCATCTTCTTCGACTGCGTCCAGAACTCGATCGACCCACGACCGGTGATGTCGCCAACGCCGAACTTGGAATCGTTCCAACCGCCGAAGGAGAACGGTTCGCGCGGCACGGGGACGCCGACGTTGACGCCAACCATGCCGGCGCTCGCGTGCTCCATGACGTAGCGCGCTACACTGCCGCTCTCGGTGAACACCGACGCCGCATTGCCGTACGGTGACGCATTTTCGATCGCCAGTGCTTCGTGCACATCCTTGGCGCGCACGATGGCGAGCACCGGGCCAAACACCTCTTCCTGCGCGATCTTCATGTCCGGGCGCACATGATCAATGATCGTCGGACCCACGTAGTAGCCGCCCTCGTGTCCGGGCACCGTCGTGCGTCGTCCGTCAACAAGAATCGTCGCACCCTGCGCTTCCGCATCGTCGATGTAGCGCGTGATGCGCTCTTTCGCGGCCATCGAGATAACTGGCCCGAGATCGCGACCCATCACCATCGATCGCGCGTGCTCGACCATCCGCGCAATGATGTGATCGGTCGCCGACACGGCCACCATGACGGACGCGGCCATGCAACGCTGTCCCGCACACCCGGACATGGACGCAATGATGTTGCTGGACGCCATCTCCCGATCGGCATCGGGCATGACAATGAGATGGTTCTTTGCGCCGCCGAGTGCCAGACACCGCTTGAGCTGCGAGGTGGCGCGTCGATAGACGATCTTGGCGACCTTGGTGGAGCCGACGAACGAGACCGCCGCAATGTCTGGATGGTCGCACACCGCTTCCACGGTGTCTTTGCCGCCGTGCACGACCTGCAGCACGCCTGGTGGCAGGCCAGCGTCGCGCAGCAGTTCAGCGATGCGTCCGGCGGAAAGCGGCACAAGCTCGGACGGCTTGAGGATGAGACAATTGCCGAGGGCGATCGCGTTCGGAATGGTCCAGTTGGGGACCATGTTGGGAAAATTGAACGGGGTGATGGATGCGACGATACCGACCGGGAAGCGTTCCACTCGGCACTCGACGCCGCGACTCACTTCCATCACTTCGCCCGAAGCGATTTGCGGCAGCGAGCACGCAAACTCCGAGAGCTCGGCCGACTTGAGCACCTCGGCCCGCGCTTCACTGGCGATCTTGCCGTTTTCTTCCGTCACTAGTGCCGCCAGCTCGTCGATGTGCTGTTCGAGCAGCGCCTTGTAGCGGTAGAACACCTGCACGCGTTCCTTGATTGGCGTTGCTGCCCAGGCAGGGAAGGCGGCGCGCGCGGCTTTGACGGCGGTGTCGACCTCGTGCGCCGACGAGAGGGGGACGCGCGATATGACGTGCCCGTGGCGCGGATCGTAGACGTCGAGCGTCGGGAGATCGGCGGACACAAAGCCGTCGCCGACGTAGTTGCGAATTTCGGCATATTTCATACGCCAACATGGGCCAACGAAACCCCACACGGCAAGATGGCGGGGTCCAAATTGGCAACTCGCCTACACCCCAATGTCTTCGTGCCACAGATCGGGACGGGCCTCGATGAACTGCCGCATCAGCGCGATGCACCGGTCGTCGTCGACCACGGTGATGGACACGCCGCGTGTGCGCAGGTATTCCTCCGGCCCCCGAAATGTCCGGTTCTCGCCAACCACGACCCGCGGAATGGCGTAGAGGAGTGTGGCGCCACTACACATGTCGCAGGGGGACAACGTGGAATACAGGGTCGCGCGCGCGTAATCGACGACGGTCAGCCGGCCGGCGTTCTCAAGACAATCCATCTCGGCATGCAGTGTCGCGCTGCTGCGCTGCACGCGGCGATTGTGACCGCGACCAACGATCCGGCCGTCGATGACGAGTACGGATCCGATCGGAATCCCGCCCTCGGCCAGTCCCTGTCGGGCCTCATCAATTGCCGCGTCGAGAAACGGATCGTGGAGCGATGCTGGCATGCGCGCGTCTCGGTATGAGGGGACCAGTGCTCAGGACAAGATGGTGCCGCGTGTCGCCGACCGCACCAAGGCCGCCTGTGGTCGGAGTCGGGGCGACCCCTAACGGCCCTCGACGTTGCCGCGCACTATTGGCGATCATGACGACAGACAAACACCCAGTTGTTCACGTCGAGTATCCCGATTGGGTCTCGGACATCGTGGATTGGTCGCAACCGTACCCCACCGACGACGCGCGTATGCGACTCGCGATCGCCGTGTCGCGCGCCAACGTGGAACGCGGCACCGGTGGTCCATTCGGCGCAGCGATCTTTGAGCGGGAGAGCGGCCGACTGGTTTCCGTCGGCATGAACAGCGTCGTGCGTCTGAACAATTGTACGTTGCACGCCGAGATGGTGGCTTTCATGATGGCGCAAGGTCGACTGGAGTCGTTTTCCTTGCACACGCCGTCGCTCCCAGTCCACGAGCTGTTCACGTCGTGCGAGCCGTGCGCCATGTGTCTCGGCGCGACCCTCTGGAGTGGCGTGCGCCGCGTGGTCTACGGAGCGGGGCGAGCCGACGCATCGCGACTGAACTTCGAAGAAGGACCGGTGTTTCCGGCGTCATACACCTATCTGGAGGATCGTGGGATCGAGATCGTGCGTGATGTACTGGCGACCGACGCGCGGGCGGTGCTCGAACTGTATCGCGCCACCAACGGCAAGATCTACAATGGGTGATCAGGCATGACGGGTTCTGGCATGACGAGTTCCGACGATGCACGCCGCGGCACGCTCGATCCGGCATGGCTCACTGACGCCGCTGAGGCGCTGCGGTCGGCGAATCTGGAGTTTGCGCGTCGTCATCCCGGTGACCCACCAGGTCGACAGCCCGTGCATACCGTCTACGGCGGCGCGCAGCTGTACTCGGTGGACACACCGGCCAAGATCGGAGCGATCGCACGCGCGGCGCTTGCCGAATATGCAGCGACGGCTGAAGTGTTTGGTGCCGCCGTTGGCATCGCGCAGCACGAGTCACTGCAGACCATCTTCGATCGCGTGCAGGAGAAGCTCGCGCGTGAGCCGGTGGAGGATTTTCGCGTTGACTTCGAGGACGGCTATGGCAACCGTCCCGATGCTGAGGAAGACGGTCACGCCGTTGCCGTCGGTGAAGCACTGGCGCAGGGCATGACGCAGCAGATGCTGCCACCGTTCATCGGCATACGGATCAAGACGTTAAACGAGGAGTTGCGCGCCCGCAGTGTACGCACGCTCGACCTCGTCGTCTCCACGCTAGTTCGCCAGGCGGGTACACTGCCCGAGCGGTTCGTCATCACGATCCCGAAAGTGGTGATCGCCGAGCAGGTGCGGTACACGGTGACCGTACTGCGGAAGCTCGAGCGAGCGCTCGGACTACCTGGCGGGACGCTGCGTTTCGAAGTGATGGTCGAGACGCCACAGATCATTCTCGATCACACCGGTCGTTCCCTGTTGCCACAGCTGGTTGAGCTGTGCGAAGGACGACTGACCGGTGCGCACTTCGGCACGTACGACTATACGGCGTCGCTCAACATTACGGCCGCGCATCAGCGTATGGGACATCCGGCCAACGACTTTGCGAAGCACGTCATGCAGACATCGCTGGCTGGTACCGGCGTGTGGCTCTCTGATGGATCGACGGGGATTCTGCCAGTGCCGACGCATCGTGCCACGGCGGGGATGGCGCTCTCCCAGACGCAACGCGACGAAAATCGAGACACGGTGCATCGCGCCTGGAAGATGCATTTTGATGACGTGCGTCATTCGCTGGTGGGCGGTTTCTATCAAGGATGGGATCTGCACCCGGCACAACTCGTCACACGCTACGGCGCGCTGTACGCATTTTTTCTCGAAGGTATTGACGCTGCCGGTGCTCGGCTCCGGAACTTTGTGGACAAGGCCGCACAGGCGACGCTGGTTGGCAACGTGTTCGACGACGCGGCGACCGGGCAGGGCCTGCTCAATTTCTTCCTGCGCGGTATCAACTCCGGTGCGATCACCGAGGCGGAAGCATTGCGCATGACCGGGCTGACCGCGGAGGACTTTCAGGGTCGTTCATTCCTGCGAATCATGCAGTCGCGCACGCAGTCAGGTGCGGCAGCCGCATCGCCAGCGCCGATTTCACGGTGATATCGCGGTGATCTCGCCGTGAACGCGAACGTCTACGAGTTGCTGGATCTGGTCGCGCGTTGGGTGCACGTGATCGCGGGCATCATGTGGGTCGGCAACTCGTTGCTGTTTAACTGGCTGGATCGCACGTTGGTCCAATCGCTTCGCAGCGGTGAAGGGATCTCCGGTGAAAGTTGGTTGCTCCATAGTGGTGGGTTCTACTTCATCGAGAAGACGCAACTGGTCGGGCAACCGTTGCCGCGCCCGCTGCACTGGTTCAAGTGGCAGGCGTACACGACGTGGTTGAGTGGCGCGGCGCTGCTCATCGTCGTGTACTACGCCGGCGGCCGCGCGGTGATGGCCGAACCAGGTGTTGCGGCGCTTACGCATGGAGCGGCCGTGGCAATTGGCGCCGGCGCCATCGTTGGCGGCTGGGTAGTGTATGAATTGGTGCAGCGACTCATCGCACCGCGGGCACCTCTCGCTGCAACCGCTGTGCTGCTCGTACTCTTCGTGAGCGTGGTCTATGCATTGACGCACTTGCTGAATGGACGCGCCGCCTTTGTCCATGTTGGCGCGTTGCTGGCGACGATCATGGCGGGTAACGTCGCCATGACGATCATTCCCTCGCAGCGTCTCCTCGTGCAATCCGTGCTCGGCAGCGGGCGGGCCGACCCGGCAATTTCTGCGCGCGCCAAGCGGGTTTCGATCCACAACAACTACTTCACGTTTCCCGTCATCGCGCTGATGGTGAGTGGACACTTTCCCTCACTCAACGCGCACCGATGGAATTGGCTGCTGCTGCTGGCCATCGTTGCATCGGGCGCTGCCGTTCGGCACCTGCTCAATATTCGGTTCACTTTCCGGCTGTGGCTCCCCGCGCTCGCTGCAGTCGTGACGATCAGTGTGGTCGGGCTGTTGGCGGCGCTGTCCAGTCCGATGTCGAATGATGTAGGCGCTGTGGCGGCGCTCGACCTGCCAACCACTGTCGCCTTCGACGATGCGCGACGCATCATCGACCGGCGGTGCGCCGCTTGTCACTCGGCCCAACCATCCGACCTAACATTCGGCGTTGGGCCGGTTGGCGTGATGTTTGACACGCCCGAACAGATCGTCGCGCGTTTGGCGCGCATACGTGAGCGCGCGGTGGTCACGCGCACCATGCCGCCGGCCAACAAGACGAACATGACCGACCGCGAACGCGCGTTGCTGGGCAAATGGATCGAGCAGGGCGGGGTGATTCGTTGAACACACAGAGGCCGCGCTGTCGCGCTGCCGTTGCCGCCCTCGGGTGACCGACTAACTGGCGCGAATGTAGGCGCACCCGGCGTGTTGGGCGCGAATCGCGGCAAAAACGCCGCTGGGCTGCAGTACCACACCCTTGACGAGCATCGTTTTCGCTTTCGCACGCGCGGCGTCTTCACTCAGCTTGTCGTGCTCAGCGACGCGCGTGACGCAATCGGCGAATGCGAGATCGCAGCCCAGCGCGATTCCGCCCCGTGCGATGTAGCGGTCCAACGCAAAGTCGTCGAACATCGTGGGCTGCTCCTTGCGCGCGGAGGACAACAACGCCGGATTGCGATCCGTGGGCATCTCTGTCACCGGGTGCATGGGATTGTGCTTCTTGGCCAGGCCGTATTTGTCCCAGTAGGCCTGGGTCATGGCCAGCGCGATCCCGTGGTGGCGCAACACCAGTACTGTCGAAAGATCGGCCGGTTTTGCCTGCATCACGTCCGCGTACTGTTTGGCCCATATGCTCGCGCGCCACACCCCGTAGCCGCTGTCCACTTCTGGCACATCGAGCACGACTTTGTATTTGCCCGTCAGCTTGGACACCCAGGTCAGGTCCCAGGTATCGGCGCGCGAGGTCATTTCCGGACTCGCCATGGTCGCGGCGCGCAGCGCGTCTGGCATGGTGCCCAAAAGAAGCGCGCTGCCAGCAACGCGTTCGAGAAAGTCACGTCGTGTGGTAGACACAGGAGCCTCCGGTTCGTGGAGCACAACCTCATTGTCTCGCTGATGGACGCGCCGAAAGCGCTCGCGGCAGCAGCGTCGGGAAACGATGCGACGCCAGAGGGCGTGCCGCAAGAGGTCCTGCGGCGTACCCTCGGCCGGGTGTGATAGCTTCAGCTGCCCCGATACGTGGAGTAGCCGAAGGGACTCAGCAACAACGGCACGTGGTAGTGCGCTGAGTCGGCAACCGTGAACACGATGTTGATCTCGGGATAGAACGTGTCACGCGCTGACGCCGCGAAGTACGCCCCGGTCTCGAACTGCAATCGGTAGGCACCCGGCGTCGCAGGTACGGACGTGAGGTCGCGCACACGACCGTCGACATCGGTAACGCCTGTGCCCATCGTGGCGCCGTCCGTCACCCGTTGCAGGACTACGCGGACGCCGGCTGCCGGTATGCCGAGTGCGGTGTCGAGGACGTGGGTGCTGATCGTACTCATGACGACACGTGGGTTGGGGTTGCTCCGACCAGCCGTTCGAGCCGTAACCGCGTGATCTTTCGCTGCTCCTCGGCCGCAACAGGAAGTTCGGCGGCGGGCGTGTTGGCGAGTCGATTGCGCGTGATTGCCAATATGTCGTCAACGCTCTTGCCCGTGGCGCAGATGATGCAGATGTAACCGAAGCGCTCCTCGTACGCGTGATTCGCGTCAGCCAGTGCGGCCCGCGCACTGTTCGTCGCGTCGGTGACGCGCGACTGTTCAGCGGCAGACCAACCGCGTGCCATTGTTGTCGTGGCAGCGTGCGCGCGCTGTTCGCCAAGACGTGGATGATGCGCGAATGCCTCCAGCCAGTCCGCACTCGCCAGCGACCACCAGATACTGTCAGCCGAGTCGAGGAGGGCGTCCAGCTGGTGGAACGGACGACGGTCGAGCATGCCGCGCACCCATGCGCTCGCGCCGCAGCATGATTGCAGCAATGGCGTCGCCTGATCGGCGGACATGTGATTCAGATCCGTGAGTGTCAGCACCGGAGGCGTCATCGCGTTGAGCTTCATGCTACGACGGATCAGCGTGCAGCGAGCCGACCGAACACGCGCAGTCGCGCGACGCCGCCGTCCGGAAAGATGTTGAGGCGAACGTGCGTGGCCGTCCGCTGTGCGATCTCGCTGGTCCACCGAAAACGTGCGTGTGGTTGTAGCGGCGTCTGAGGCAGTAGCGGGTTCCACGCGTTCGGTGCGGCATCATGGTCCGTGCCGTCGGTCACGTCGCAGTACTCAATGGAACACGCCCCCGGCGCATTGCCGCGAAAATGGTCGGTGTCGAGCTCAATACGTTCGAGTGCGGCACGCCGA
>JANMKU010000518.1:0-2724 GCA_031372205.1 Gemmatimonadaceae bacterium
CAGCCAGTGTGAGCGACGACCTGTTGAGCAGTTCGATCAGCGCCGACGCGAACGGATTGCCGCCACCTTCGCCCTGATCGAGCGTTTGTCCGCCGGACTGCGCGGCGTAGCAAACAAGTGGTGAAGGTGGTGGGTGCGAGGACACGAGGCTGATGCTTCCGTGCTACCGGAACGGCCGTGGCGTGACACCAGGCTGCAGCTCGCGCACCATGCGATCGTCCCCGGTCATCTCCCAGTAGACCAGAGAGACGGGAATCATCCCCACCGCGTTCACTTCGTCGAAGAAGCGCTTCATCGTAAATGCGTCGCCGAGCTGTCGCGCGCGTTCGGCCATCGTCTCCTCCATCAAGCGACCGCCGGTGATGTAAGTCGCACCATAGCCCGGTTGACGGAGATACAAGTGCTGTTCAAAGCCGAGCAACGGGTCGCGGCGCATCCATCCGCGTGGTGTCCAGTTGACGTGCAGGTTCCCGGCTTCGGCCATGGTGAGTTCGTTGGAATGCGCGTAGAGATTGCCGAGTCCGCGTGCGGCACGTGCAGCCAGCATCGCCCAGACGATCTCTCGTGACCGTGGCGATTGGTCATACAAGCCGGCCTGCATCATCCACTCTTCCATCGATGTGGCCATCCCTTCGGCGCGACTCATCCACACGTTGTACAACAGCGGCGTGCGACGAATCGGACTCGCGTGCGGGTGCTCGCGAAAGCGGCCGTTGTCCCACCAGTGCCACAGGTGCGTCCAGAGTGGGAGAGGATCGCGGTGATTACCCTGCGCAAAGAAGTTGCGGGTGGCTTCGGGCGAATAGGCGGGCATTCGCTCTCGCAATGCGCGCTCCATCCACGGCTCGTACGTCACCATCCCTTTGTCGCGCACAAATTGCAGGTAGCGCGGAATCGCTTCATTCTGCAGGGCCGCAAATTCAGCGGCGGAATTGGCCACGCGCATCGGTGGCAGTGCAGCATTGCGCGTCTCTTCAAGCCGCAGCGATGCGTGCGCGCGGGCCAGCTCGCGTCGGGTAATCGTGACTTCGTCCTCCCACGTGAGCGGCACCAGCAGCACGTTCTTGAGGAACCATGTGTATTGTGTTTTGCCGATCCCCGACGGGCCCGTTTTCTTTGGCCCTTCCACCCGCAACCACGCGGCGAACGACTCGGTTGCGTCGGCGGCGCTGGTGATCGCTGATGCCAATGCGGCGTCGTTCGGGTTGTACTTGCGGACGAGCGTCGTGAGCGTGTTGAGCGCCTCGTGCTGTTCTTCAAATGCGCGTACAGCACCAATCCACAAATCTTTGGCGTTTCCTCGTGCAAGATTGACGCGCGCCTGACGCAGCAGTGTGGGAACGGCGGCGAGTTGCACCGTGAGACGTCGCGATTCGTCGGCGTTGAGCGCGCGCGACGTGTCGAGTACGGTGCGAGGCCACACCGGATACTGCCACAGACGAATCACTCCGTGAATCGTCGGTCCCTCTTCCGACGGCGTATCCGATTCCTCGGTGCGCAGCGACGCGTAGTAGGCGGGATCGCGCGCAAACGGCTGCAGCACGGTGAGGTGGTACTGCATGCCGTTCATTTCGGCGCGCACCAGATGCCAGTCGACTTGCTCTGGAACACGCCAGCCGGTCGTATCGATGGCGCGGAGCTTGGCTTGCAGCGCATGCAGTGCGAAAAGACGTCGCGCGTTCGTTGACGGCGAGTAATCCGGGACACCTTGCACGCGCGGCGGCTCCTCGAACACGCGCCACTGGGCGAAGAGCGCGAGCAGCTGATCGTAACGTCGGCTTGGTATGGTGGGCTGGGCGCGCGCCAGTCCCGGCATGGTGACGACCGCGACCAAGGCGGCGGTGCACGCGGTTCGCGCAACGGGCCAGCGACGCGTGCTAAACGGGCAGTATGTCATAGCCGCGAATCTACCAGCTAATGCGGGGGACTCAAGGCAATATTCCGTCATCCGTGTGGGCGTCCGTGAGATCGGTCATGATCGATCCACACAGGTCCGCAACCAACGATCTAACCAGTGGCCCGTTTTCATTGTATCATCGGTATTGCCATGCGTCGTTGCCCCTGTCGTTGCTGCGCGCCGCATCCGCCCGACGTGATCCCCTCCGGAGCCCTACTCTCATGCGCCACAATACCCTCGCCGCTCTCGCGCTGGCCGTCACCGCCGCGCTCTCACTTCCGACAATCAGCTCAGCGCAGGGGACCGCAAAGCCCGCCACGCCGAGGACGGTGAAGGGAGTTTCCAAACCCACCGAGCCGAACATCGAGTTCGAAATGATGACGTGGCCTGAGGTGAAGGCCGCACTCGAATCCGGCAAAACGACGGCCCTGTTCTACACCGGCGGCACCGAACAGCGAGGCCCGCAGAACGTCAATGGCGGCCACACCCTCATGGGCAAGGCCACCGTCAAAGCGATTGCGCTGCAACTAGGCAACGCCATTGCCATGCCGGTGCTGCCGTACACGCCCAACAACGCGAGCGCGACACTGCCGGGCACGATTGGCCTCACACCGGAAATCTTGAGCATGACCCTCGAACGTCTCGCCGAACAGGCGATTGCCACCGGGTTCAAGAATGTCGTGCTGATGGGTGATCACGGTGGCGGGCAACCCAACGCCTACAAGTCCGTCGCCGCCAAGCTCGATTCGATTTATGCGCCCAAGGGCATCCACGTGTTCTTCTGCGACGAAGTGTACGCCAAAGCGCAGGCGGACTTCGACAAATGG
>JANMKU010000011.1:0-31196 GCA_031372205.1 Gemmatimonadaceae bacterium
CCGCAAGCGATTGTGCGCCGACCGCGCTACCGAGGATCCAGCTGCCGACGGCAGCGTTGCCCGCGGCATTCGTTCGGACAACACCGCCAGTAACGCGACCGCCGCCAGACAGCACGGTAAACGTCACCGTCACGCCTTCGACCGGGTTGTTGAACGCATCGAGGACGCGGACACTTGGCGCCGCTGCGACGGCACTGCCAACCAACGCGCTCTGATTATCACCTACGACGCCCGACACTGCGGCGGCTCTCGCCGCACCGCCAGTTGCCGTGAAGGTTGCCGACACGGCACCAGATGTTGCTGTCAGCGAATTTACACCAGCCGTTCGACCAAGCGTCCAGCGTGTTGAGGCGACGCCGTTGGCGTCTGTCACCGCGGACGATGGATCAGCAACGCCGCCGTTCGTGACGGTGAACGTGACTGTCGCGCCGCCGAGCAGCTGATTGTCGGTGCTGCGCACCGTCACGCGCACCGGTTCGACAAGCGCGGCACCAACAGGCCCCGTCAATGCGACCGCGCCCGTCGTCGCCACACTGCCGGCGGCAAGCGGTGCATTCACCGTTGTTTCACCACACGCCGCGAGGGCGAGTGTGGCCACTGTGGTGAGAAGGAGGGCGACGCGCCCGCGTTGTTGACCTGACATGGATGGAATGGCCACCTGTTTGCCTGCCGTGAGATGGGTTAATCCAGTGGTTCGGAATGCGGAATGTCACATTGTGATGCCGGATCATAACCGCAGACCATACGATAACACCGTGCGGATCGTTGAAGCAGGCTTTCGCGCGAGGTGCTCAGCAAACGTGTGCGCCACGTCACAGGAGCGTGGGAACCAGCACACAGCGTGTGTGCGGCGTCAGCAAACGTGTGCGTGGCAGCACGAGCGCATGCACTGCTGGGACGAGACGCGACGCCGCACGCTCGCGAGCTGTTGCGCAGCGCAGAATGCAGTGCGTCGTAGTGTCGATGGGACTACGGACGACAGCTGGCGAATGGTTCAACTGCGAGCATGTTGCGAATCATGTCGCGTTGCGCCGGACTGCTCACCAACAGCGTCGCGCTCTTGAACGCGGCGCAGGCCAGCTCCACGCGATTGGCAGACCCTTGCGCCATGGCCAGTGTGACATAGGCCAATGCGCTATCAGAACGCGTCGTGAGATCAGGGAGCAGCCCCCGCAGCTTGACCGCGTCTTCCGCGCCGATCAGCGCGGCAGATCCATCGGACACCTCCTCCAGTTCTTTACGGATCGCGGCCAGGAGCTTCCTCGCTTCGGCAGCGGCCTGACTTCCATCAGCGGTGACCGGCGTCGCTGCGGCTGGATTCGGTGACATGGGTGCAGGCGACGTGGTCGTCGGTACTGGAGGCGCACCACTTCGCCCGGTGCTTGTAGATGCAGCAGCTCCCGCGGGGGCCGTGCCTTGTCCACCTCGAGCGGCCGGCGTGGCATCTGCTGTGGCCGGAGCGGTTGGTGAAGCCGTCGTGCCTAATGCACTGGCGACAGGGGGCGGCGTCGGTTCGGTCGATCGCGTTCCGTCGCGATTCATTGCGAACACCGCAACCGCTGCGGCAGCTAGCAATGCACCGCCAAGCAGCATGGGCACCTTGCTCCGTGTGGCAAGCGAATCGACGCGTGGAATGGCCGCTGGCGCTGTGGCGTTCAGACCAGGATTCACACCCTGCGTCGCACCTTGGTGCACGCCGCCTGTCACCGCCGAAAGCGACGACGACGCGGTGGCGCCATACGGCAGTGTGACGGACGTTGGACGGACCGCGTTGGCGGCCGCCGTGATGGCCGATGTCGACATCGGCGTACGCGGACGAAGCACCGACGTACCGGTCCACAACTCAGTGGCCGCCACCAATGCTTCCGCAAATTCGAGCGCGGTCGAGGTGCGCTGATCAGGTTCGCGGGCCAACGCATGATCGAATGCCGCCTGTATCTCGGCCGGCCAATTTCCCTCGGGAACGGCGACCGCCAAGGGTCGCGGATCTTCAATCAGTCGGGCCGTGAGACTGCGTTCCGGAGTCGACGACGAGAACGGCAGCATGCCAGTCAACATCTGGTAGCTCACGAGGGCCAGTGCATACACATCGCTGCGTGCATCGAGCGGCTCGCCTAACACCTGCTCCGGACTCATGAATTCCGGCGTCCCAACCACCATCCCCGTACGCGTGAGTTGCGTGTCGTTTCCGCCGACCGCTTTGGCAATACCAAAGTCCACCACTTTGCTGCGATCGGTGCCCTGATCGTCCGTCATTACAATGATGTTGTCGGGCTTGAGATCGCGATGCACAATGCCGATGCGGTGCGCCGCATCGAGGCCTTCGGCGATCTGATATGTCAAACTCGCGGCGCGAGTTGGTGTCAATGTCCCTTCGTCGGTGAGCAGCGCGCGAATGGTGCGCCCGGGCACGAACTCCATCGCCAGGTACACGAGCCCGTCGCGCGTCTCCCCGAAGTCAAACACGCGCGCGACGCGATCATGCTCGATCTTGGCTGCATTCGCCGCCTCGCGATTAAAACGCGCCACCGCATCATTGTCCTTCACCATGCCCGGGTGCAACACTTTGATGGCCGCTTTCTGCGGCAGTCGCACGTGTTCGGCGAGGTACACGCGCCCCATGCCGCCTTCACCGAGCAGTTTGGTAATTTTGTAACGATCGGCAATGACGGAGCCAACCAGATCTCCAGCAGCCTCATCGGCACGGAGCGTCGTGCCGTCCGACGGACAGAAGACGCTGCTGTCCTCGTAGCTCTTACCGCAAACGGGACAGGTCTTAGCCATGATCAGGGAGAGAGGCTACTATTGACTGTCTGGCCATAGTGGCGCGACGTTAGTGTGACGTTCGACGAATTCTCACAACGAGAGGTGCACGTATGTTGCAAATTTCAGCTCGTCGCGTGTGGCCGAGCCTGATGTTCTCAGTGCTCATCGCCGCGACGGCGGTCCCACTGACGGCTCAGCAGCCGGCGCGTGATGCGCGCCCGACAATTGCCGTGATGTATTTCACAAACTCCGCGCTCGTTGATAACGCGTCATATGCGCCCTTGAGTAAGGGCATGGCGGAGATGCTGATCACCGAGTTGGCGCAAAACGCTGGAGTTCGAGTGGTCGAACGGGACCGCATGCAGGCCCTCATGGAAGAGCAAAATCTGCAGAACAGTGACCGTGTGGACAAGGAGACGGCGGTCAAACTCGGGAAGACGCTTGGTGCTCGCCACCTCCTGATGGGGACGTTTGTTATCGATCCCAAACAGAACATGCGGATCGATGTCCGCGCTGTGAACACGGAAACGTCGGCGATCGAGTACACCGAAACGGTGAGCGGGAAATCTGAGCGATTGCTGGAGATGGTCATGCAGCTTGGTGCGAAAGTCAACGCGGGTCTCAAGTTGCCCGCGCTCAAGACGGCCAGCATCAGTGCACCGGCGGCCTCCAACCCGAATCAGTTCAAGGCGCTTATGGCGATGAGCCGCGCGCTCGAAGCGGAGGATAGCAAGGACCCGGTAAAGGCCGCCCGAGAGTTGCGTTCGGCCGTTGCGCTGTTGCCCGAGTCAGCGACGCTCAAGGCCAAACTGGCCACGCTCGACAAGACGGCGCGTGAGTAGAAGGTGTGATAGGAGTGTCGGTCCGTTCAGCAGCAGAACGGACCGACGAGTTCGAACACGTGTTGGGTTGACGCGATTGATTCCCTAATGCCACCCGGGCGGCATTGACTCCAACCCCGGTCCGGGCGGCGAAGCACCCGGTGCGATAAACGTGAAGGTGACACTCACGGATTGCGGCGAGAATACGGTCAGTGAGCACGTGTTCCCGGTGGACGGGCACGGCGCCCCGAACGTCCCCACCACCGTTCCTGGGCCCGCGCTCTTTCCTATGGTGACCGTGCTTCCATACGGCACCTGACGTGTGCACAAGGGCGCCGCAGTGGAGGGATCGTAGACGCAGGGTGCCGTGCTGCCAATCTGCACCGTGCCACGCCCGCTTCCAGAGATCAGCACTGTCACTGGTACCGAGGTCGGGACGAAGTTCGCGCTAATGGATGTCGCACCCGCCACTACGAAGTTGCAACTGGCCGTTCCACTGCAGGCGCCACTGAAGCCAAGGAACAGGCTGTTTGCGGCCGAGGACGCCGTGACGATAACGGACGTGCCGATCTCGATCTGTTGTGAACATGTCGTGACGTTCCCCTCAGTCGTGCACGCCGTCCCATTGACAAACACGGAACCTGCACCACCGCCACTGAGCTGAATCGTCAGCGGTACTTTCGGTTGGTTGAATATGGCGCCAACAGTTATCGGGGCCGTCACCAATAGCGCACACGTCGAGGCGCCGGCGACACAGGGCGCACCGAAGCCGAAGAAGACCGACCCAGAAGGCGCTGTCGCGACCAGTGTGACGGTTGACCCTGCATCGACCAGACGCGAGCAACTCGCTGCGCCTTGGCCCAGCGCAATACTACACGGCGCCGTCGACCCGATCTGGACTTGTCCTGCGCCAAAGCCAGAGAGGTTGACGCTGACGGCAATTTGCGGTCGTGTGAACACCGCGGTCACGCCGCGCGGTCCCGACATGGTCAAGGTGCACGTTTGTGCGTCGCCGCAGTCACCGCCGAGCCCGACGAAGGTCGAGCCTTCTGCCGCCGTCCCGCCGATCGAGAGCACCGCGCCCAAGTCTGCCAAACGCGTGCAGGACGCCGAACCTTGGCCAGACGCCATTGTGCAGGCGATCGTCCCATTCACAAGCACCGAGCCACTGCCAGAACCCGACAAGAGGATGTTGAGCGGAATCTGACGTCGCGAGAATGTGGCGATCACCGATCGCGACGCAGTCATCTCAAGCGAGCAGGCACCGATGCCGCTACAGTCCCCACTGAACCCATCAAACTGCGACGGGCTCGTGGTGGCGAAACCGACAACGGCGCGCGCACCGACGTCAAACGACAGCGAGCACGACGACCCGCCCTGGCCGAGGACCAGCACACAGGCGGCAGCGCCATTGACGGTCACCGTGCCAGCACCGGCACCGGTGAGATTCAAGGAGAGCGTGAACTGCCTTTTGCTAAATGTCGCGGAAGCTGAACGCGCTTGAGTTAGCGGGACCGTACACACTGGCGTGAGCTCCCCTGCACACGCGCCGCTCCAACCGGCAAAGGTGGACGCCGCACCCGCGCTTGCGGTGAGGATGACAACGGTGCCGTGCAGCGCGGTCAGCGAGCATGTACCGCTCGTTGCACCAAGCGCCAGGACGCACTCAATACCCGCCGTACTGGTGACGCGACCGGCGCCAGAGCCGACCAGCGTAACCGACAGCGTCCGCTCGTCAAAGAAGCTCGCCGACAACGTCTTTCCACTCAACGCTGCGATGAGCACACACGTGTTCGACGCCGCACTCGCGCAGTCACCCGCCCAGCCGCCAAACGTTTGCCTCGATGCGCCACCAGTGGCACCGGGCTCCGGTACCGCTGTGAGCGTGACCGTGGTGCCGTCTGCGACGTCGACCGAGCACGTGCCCGATGTCGCGCCCGCCGCGATGCGACAATCCACTCCCTGCGTGCCAGTTACGCGTCCACGACCATCACCTGCGCCCCCTGCAATGCTGATCCGGCGCAGTGCAGTGAAGATGGCGCTCACCTGCTGCGCGCGACTCATCGTCACCTGACAGTTGGAGCCAATGCTCGCACCAACGCACGCATCACCCCAGAGCGAGAACACCGCACCAGCGTCCGCTGTGCTTGAAAGCGTTACCGCAGCATCACCGGGAAAGGTGAAACTGCAAACACCAGTGGACACCGGACCGTTCACGCGGCAATCGATACCGGCGGGAACCGATCGCACCACGCCCGCTCCGCTACTTCCACCGGCCGCTATGGTGAGCGCAGCGGGTGGACGCACAACAGTGAGCCCGATCGCACTGCTGACCGTCCCACTCGTGGCGGTAATGCGCGCGGTGCCGATGCCAACGGTCGTAATGACGCCACTGCTCGCGCCGATCGTGGCGATGGTCGGGGCGTCACTGCTCCATACCACGGCACGATTCGGCACCACCACGCGGCGCGCGTCCAGCACTTTGGCGGCAAGCGCCATGGTGCCGCCGAGCGTCGCGTTAATTGAAGCACCGGACGCGAGCGCTGGGCCGCCGCCCACCGACACCTCGACCGACGCGATGTCAAAAAGACTGACCGGCTCCGCCACGTTCGTCGTGGCACCGGGGCTCAGCCGGAGCGGTCCAATCACTTGCTCGTCGACGACCGTTCCATTCACGATCAGTGCAATGTTCAGCACCACTGGACAGGACGTTTCCGTGCCTGAACTGCTCTCGCGCAGCGGGTCGGCCAGACACGCGGCCACATCGACTGGAATGGGGACGGCCTGCGATTCGGCCCTGGAGAGCGCAAGCGTCTGCGTGCCGATCGGCACGCGAGAGGCGTCTTTGCGGACATACGACGCGACCACTTTGAGACTGACGACATCGTCTGCACGACCGATGGACGCGGCGACCGACGCCGACAGCGAGACGTGCGCCGGCGCCATCCCGCGCGATCCGGGTGTCACGAGCCGCGATACATCACCGCAGGCGTCCAGCGCAAAAAGGCTCGCGACAACGGCGACTGTCGCGCGCGCGCAGCGCAACACGCGTGGTAACCGTGACACGGGCAGAGGCGAAGGAAGCATCGGCGACCTCAAAATTTGGTGACCATCACGAGCCCGGTGTTCACCCCGGTAAACGCCTGACGTCCTGTTGCCAGCGTTGCCGCACGCTGCTTCAGGGAACCGGCCTGCACCCGAACGTACGGCTGCACGGACAGCATTCCGCGTCGCACGTTCACTCCCACTGTCGCACCACCACTTCGCACACCCGACGTCGGCAGGCCCTGATCCACACCAAGCCCACTGTGCAGTCGGACGTCCGTCGACAACACGAGATCTGTCCCAGGCCGCAAGGACCGTACCGCGCGGGCGCCCGTCTCCAGGTAGTGACCAGCGGATTGCTCGACCCTCTGTCCGTCGCGCGCGAACGGAGCCCGCCACCGATATACCGAATAGACGATCAGGTCCCGCAATCCGGACGCGGACATTTGCAACTGGGCGTCAGCACTAAGGACCGGACCCAGGCGGACCGTGGTGAGCGGCTGGCTCGCCAGGGTGCCACGCAGTTTATCGTCCGCGAACAGGTCAGCAGCGAACGCCAGGCTCAGACGGTGCGGACCGACGACCCGATCTGCACCCAGCGACGAGCGAATCACGCCGCCGGGCTTGAAATCGGCCGAGGGAGAACCGGCCGTCAGAGCGGCCACAGGCTGATAGGTGCCGCGCGCCTCATACGACGCACCGAAGGCCAGTCCCCACCCCCGGGCCTGGCGGCCGTACACCACACCAAGTGTGCCGCTGGGTCCACCACCAACTGGCGAACTCCCAAGAGCCATGGCCGGCGCAGCGAGAATTCGCAGCGCACTAAACTCCATATTGTTGAGCGCGGTACGGCCAGTTGGCGCGTTCACGCCAATCGTCATGACGACCGCATCATTAAGAAACCGACCAGAGGCGCGGATGCGAAGGTCACTCAGCCCGGCAAGTGATGCGGTCCGAGTGACACCGGCGGCCCGTCCGTCGGTATAGGTGACGACGCCTCGCGCCAGCAAAGTGGTGACATCCAACCGCCATCTACCGCCGATCGAGGACGCTGCACTGACCGGCAGACCGAATTGCTGTACGCGAGTAATGCGCGACGAGTCGAGGCCAGCAAAATTCGCCTGGAGCAACCCCGCCCCACCAAACGAGATGGACTCGTACTGCATTGCCGCGCCGATCGTTCGATCGCCCAATAGTCGCTCCTGTGCGCGGAGCGTGGACGCGGCGAGCAATACCGACACGGCCGTGCTGCCGGCGAGCCACACAGTCCCGTGCGTGCGGCGCGTCTCATGCATCACGGTCGTTTGACCGTAATCACGACAGTGACGACAGAACTCGGGAATGCGGGATCTCCTGGGCCACCCTGCGGTCGGGTGAGGCTGGTGATGAGATCGAGCGGACGATTGAGGCGATCGACCGTGGCCTCCACCGGTGCACTGATCGCCTTCACTCCGGGCAACAGTGTCGGCGCAGAGGACGAACTCTGCGCCGTCAACTTCATCTGTCCCGCGCGATCGCCCGCTGCCTGAAAGCTCGGATCGAAGACGACCGCGCGCTGAAACTCGTCGAGTGCTCGGCGTCGGTCGCCGTTCAACTCCGCCTGTACACCGCGCCCATAGGCGTTCAGCGCCGCGGGGTTGGTGGTGGACCGCGCTTCAACGAGTGCTCGTTCAGCTGGTGTCAGGGTCACACCGAGCGCGTCAAACAAACGCATGGCGATTTCCTTCTCGGCGGCCAAGATATCGGCCAGAGGTGCATGTGCGTCGACCGGTTTCAGCAAGACGCCCGTTTCGACATCGGCAATGCGAACCGAAAGCCGCAATTCGCCCTTGGCCAGCGTGTCGAGCGCGCCAAAGACGAGACGTCGCGCACCTAACAGCTTGCCGGCCCGCGGTGCTGACGTCGAGTCCACGCGTCCGCTCTTGGCGAGATCGAGTTCCTGCAGCACCTCGCCGAGTCGCGCGCGCTCCACCAATTGCAGCTGGGAACTGCGGGAGAGGTCGGTGGTGAGCAGGTCTGCGATCGCGAACCCAAGGGCCGTCAACGTGGCGTCGGTTCCGGTCAGGCGAAACGGCGTGACTCCTAACGCGCCGAGTGCGGACGGCACGCTGCCGCGTTCTCTGGACACTGTCGCAGCTACCGCGGAGTCGGACGTCACCCGCGTTGCCACGTTCGGCCGCGTACCAACGGTGGCGCACGCCCCAAGCAGCCCGCTCACGGACAGCGCACTGAACGCCAACACACGGCGCGACAGTTGTTGCGGTTGGGCCGCAGCAGTCAATAGACGGAATTGCACGGAGTCAGGTTCGAGGAATCTGCATGCGACGTATGGACTTTCCCTCTTCACCTGTGAAGTTGGCGCGCCGCAACACGACAGTCAAGAAAACGTGGCCGTGTCAGAGCGAGTTCTGTTGCGGCAATTGCGAGCGCTGACGGCATGCTCAACCGTCCGAGGCAACGGTCTCCAACTCTTCCCAGCGCACCAGCAAGCTCGTCAGTACCACATCAAGATTAGCCAGTTGTTTGCTGAGATCCTGCAACGTACTGGCATCTCGCGATACGGCAGGATCGGCGACACGCGCGTACAACGCGTCGCGCTCGCGCTCGTGCGCCCCAATGCGGTCGGGGAGTGCGGCAAGTTCGCCCTGCTCCTTGTACGACAGCTTGCGCCGCTTCGCGACTGCCGCCGCGGGCGGATATTTCGCTGTCATTGCGGTCGCAGTCGCAACGGACTTCGCGGCGACTGGCATGATTTCTTGTCGTTGTCGGACCCAGTCGGTGTATCCGCCAACGTACTCGCCAACGTGTCCATTCTTCTCGAGCACCAACGTGCTCGTGACCACGTGATCGAGGAACTCGCGATCGTGGCTGACTACGAGCAGCGTGCCTGCATACTCAAGCAGGAGATCTTCGAGCAGATCGAGGGTTTCGATGTCAAGATCGTTCGTCGGCTCGTCGAGGACGAGCAGGTTGAAGGAGCGGGTAAAGAGTCGCGCCAGCAACAATCGATTGCGTTCACCACCAGACAGGGCACGCACCGGTGTGCGCGCACGATCCGGCGGGAACAGAAAATCCTGCAGATAGCCGAGCACGTGCCGCTCCGCTCCGCCGACGCGCACGAACTCGGCGCCGTCCGCGACACTGTCGAACACGCTGCGGTCCGGATCGAGTTGCTCACGGAGCTGATCGAAGTACGCCAACTCGATATTCGTGCCAATCCTGATGTGGCCAACATCCGGAGTGAGCTCACCGAGCAAGAGACGCAGGAGTGTGGTCTTCCCGGAACCGTTTGGTCCGATCACACCGACGCGATCACCACGCGTGATCGACGTGTTCACATCGCGCAGGATGATGCGATCGCCACGGGAATATCCTGCATTTCGCGCTTCCACGACCAATCGCCCCGAGCGTTCGGCCTCCTGCGCTTGCAGCTTCACCGCACCGCTGCGCTCGCGACGTTGTCCGCGCTCCACGCGCAACGCTTCGAGTGATCGAACGCGCCCTTCATTTCGCGTGCGACGGGCCTGAATGCCGGTGCGGATCCACACTTCTTCCTTGGCGAGTTTTTTGTCGAACTCCGCCCACTCTTTGGCCTCAACTGCGAGCGCCGCGTCTTTGCGCACGAGATACGTGCCATAGTCGGAACCCCAGTCGGCGAGACGACCGCGATCGAGTTCCACAATGCGCGTCGCCACCCGTCGCAAGAATGCGCGATCATGTGTGACAAACACGAGCGTCGTCGCCCGATCAATCAGATACGTTTCCATCCACTCGACGGCGTCGATATCGAGATGGTTCGTTGGCTCGTCGAGTAGCAGGACATCGGGCTGTCGCACCAGTGCGCGCGCGAGCAGCGTTTGCCGTTTGCGACCGCCTGACGCCGATTCGAACATCGCATCCGCGTCAAGTCCAAGATGTTCGAGCACCGTGTCGACGGCGGTCTGCATCTGCCAGGCGCCGGCCGCATCGAGCGCATGATGCAAACGATCAAGCTCGCGCAGTGCCGTCGCCGACGGCGCCGCTCCGACGCGGTGGCTTGCCTGATGATATTGCGCGAGCAACATCCCTGACGGTCCAAGCCCGTCAGCGACCACGTCAAAAATCGAGCCCGTCAACCCCACGGGTATGTCCTGCTCCAACCGTGTCACGGTCACGCGGTTCTGCCGCACGATCTCTCCGCTGTCCGGCGCAATACTCCCATCCAGCAACTTCATGATCGTGCTCTTGCCGGCCCCATTGCGTCCGAGCAAACAGACACGCTCAGCGCGTTCGATGCTGAAACCGGCGTGATCGAGGATGGCCGGTCCCCCGAATGCAATACTCACGTCCTGCATGCCCAGCAACGCCATATCGTAGAAGTGATCCGAGAGGTCCAATCGCAAAGCGACCGCGCTGCGTGGCGCGACACCGTAAAACTCAAGACTAGCCTTCGCGTGGCGTCATCGCACCGGGATCGTCGCCGGCGTGCTCTCAGTCCCGTATCGATCAACAGCGGTGACGATGACCTGCGCGGGCGCTGGACCTGCGGCGGCGGCAACGGCCAGTTCCGTTTGCGCCCCGGGCAAAATCCATGATCGCCATCCACGGTCCGTCAGCACGCGCACCGTCCACCACGCGGCCTTGGGTAACGGCACGATGTGGAGCATCCACTCGCCGCTGCCCGGATCCGCTCGTACGCGAATTCGCGGCCGAGCGGGCGGCTTGGTTGACAACCAGGGCGAGGCGGGGATCAGTGCGCTCGCTTGGTACACGTCGCTCTTCAGTTGATCGGCAAGTGCTGCGGCAGCCATCGGTGATGGTGGCGGCGTGGCCACGCCAACAAGCACTGAGTCGCGTTTGACGGTGATGAGCGGCATGAGCGCGCGCATGCTGAAGTGCACGTCGCCCGTGGCCGCCGTTGCACGAGTGGCCAGCACTTGCGCATTGAGTTCACCCGATGCCCACGTGCCGCCGGCGGCGGCGCGACTCGCGTTGTGTCCCGGCCAGATATGCCGACCACGAACGTTTTCGCTTATCCACCAATCCAGCAGTACCGGATAGCTTTGCGGCGTCTGCGCAATCGGCCAGTAGAGTTGCGGCGTGAAGTAGTCAATCCATCCTTCACGCAACCAACGCCGCGAGTCACCATACAACTTCGCGTACGAATCGAAACCTTTAATTTGCTCTGGGTTGCCGGGACGCCAAATCCCGAACGGACTAATGCCGACCTTGACCCACGGTTTCATCGCCTTGGTGCGCGCGTACAGCTGCTGCACGAGCGTGTCGACGCTGTGACGACGCCAGTCATCGCGATCGAGCCGACCACCTGTGCGCTGGTACGTGGCGTAGCTGGCGGAGTCTGGGAACTGAATCTCGACGCCATCGTTGCCCGTTTCCGGATACGGATAGAAGTAGTCATCAATGTGGATGCCATCTACGTCGTAGCGTTTGACGACGTCGAGCATCACGCGCAGCGTACGACGAATAACCGCTGGCTCACCCGGGTCCATCCAGAGATACGCGCCGTATCGTCGCACCAGCGCCGGATGTGTCACGCTGATATGTGTCTGCGCCGGCGGACCCTTCGCACTTGGGTGTCTTGCCCGATACGGGTTGAACCACGCGTGCAATTCGAGACCGCGCGCATGCGCCTCACGCACCGCGAAGGCGAGCGGATCATAGTACGGCTCTGGTGCTCTCCCCTCGAGTCCCGTGAGATACGCCGACCACGGCTCATACGGCGATGCGTAGAGCGCATCGGCAGCAGGCCGAACCTGCAGCATCACCGCGTTGAGGTTGAGGTCGACCGCACGATCGAACATTGCGCGCAACTCGGCCTGCTGCTGCCACGACGTGAGTCCCGGCCGCGATGGCCAGTCGATATTCGCGACGGAGGCGATCCACGCCGCGCGGAACTCCCGCCGCAGCACGGGCGGGTCGGACTGCGGTGCGGCCTCGCGAGACAGAACGGCCACAAGGAGAAGCGCTGTCACCGAGGCAACGCGCAAGGAAAACGTCGGCCACCCGCGAGGCTGCATCTGTCCGTCTACCGTCTATGAAGTGTTGAGGAGGCATGAGCCTGTGCGATCGCATCATGCCGACGTTTACGCGCTACCGTCGTCCAATGTCCGACACGTCCGCCGCGAATTCATGATACAGGCGACGCATGGCAATCGTGAACGGCACGGCCAGCACGACACCGACCGGCCCTAGCACGAAGTTCCAGAAAACCAATGACGCGAAGACAGCGACGATTGGAATCTCAAAGCCCCGCTGCATGAATTTCGGCTTGACTACTTCACCAAGCAGGAAGCTGATGACGCCGTAGATCGCGGTGAAAATGAGCGCGCGCTGCAGTCCCTGCTCAAGCAACGTAATCAGGACCATCGGAATGAGCGCCAGAATACCGCCGAGCGTGGGGATGAAGCCCAGCAGAAAGGCGAGCACGACCCAGGTCGCGATAAACGGGATGTGCATGATGGCCATGACGATCGCGAGCACGGTCGCGCTCAATAGATTCACGAACGCATTGATGCCGATGTATTTCTGAATGTCGTTGGTGAGGTGCACGAAGCGCAGCAACGCCGCACTGGTCTTGCCCTCTGGTGCATCGAGCGTGGGGAACAGCACTGCGAACTCAATGAGGAACAGCGCGGCGATGAGGACGACGAAGAAGACGTGACCGAACTCGGCGACGATCTTGGCGACGGCCGCCGCCGCCTCGCCGAGCAGCGACTTGGGGTCGAACGCTCCTTCCCCTTGCAGCAGGTCGGGAGACACGCCGAGTGCGACGAGTCGCGCCACAGCATCATCGCGGAGCGCAAGGAGTTGTCGTCCATAGTCTGGGAGTCGCCGACTCAACTGGGCGAGGGAACCGCCCAGGAAGTAGACGATGGCCGCACCGCCAACGAGGATCAGGGCGATGGTCAAGGTCACCGCGACGGCACGTGGCGCCCCAGCCCGCATGAGCCGCAGCGTAAGGGGGATCAGCACCTGCGCCAGCAAAAGCGCAACCAGAAAGGAGCTGAGTACCGGCGCCACGACCCGCACGCCGGCCACGATGACCATCAGTGCCGCGACGGCGACCAGCACCCGTAGCAACCACGGCAGCGGACTCTGAGATCCTTGTGGGCGTTGCATCATGGTCGGGAGGGTATGCCCCGGGCGATTCCCGCGCCAGCCGGCAGGGGCCTTGCGCGCCGGAACAGGATGAACCTTTATAGAGGTGAGTGGTATTTGGTTAGTGTGGACGCTCGGCCATCGTAGGACGACCCCCTTGCCGCGAGAACCGCAGACAATGTCACGGCCTTCCCCTGTTCGTACCGCCCTTGTGCTGTGCGCGCTGAGCGCACCTATGCAGCTGTCTGCGCAGTCTCGATACGGGGGCGACGGTTTCTTGTACGGGCACCCAAACGTCTTCGTGACCGTGCGCGGCGGCATCGCCCAACCGACGGCGAGGAGCGACATCTTTGCGTTCTCGAAGAAGAACCTCACGTTGAGTCAGTCCGACTACCTCGGCGGCAGCTGGGGCCTCGACGTGGGAGTGCGACTGGCCAACCGGCTCGAGTTGCAAATGGGCGTGGCATACAGCAGTCGTATGGCCGATTCGGAGTTTCGCGACTGGGTGGATAACGAGAAAAAGCCCATCGAGCAGAGCACGACCTTTCGACGGACTCCAGTGACGGTCGGCCTCAAGTACTACCTCACTTCGCCGGGACGCTCGCTAGGCCGATTGGCGTGGGTGCCGTCGAAAGTGACGCCGTATGTTGCTGCGGGCGGTGGCCTGGTGTCGTATCTTTACAAGCAGAGTGGAGACTTCGTGGACTTTAAGACCCTCGACGTTTTCAGCTCCACGCTTTCGTCGAAGGCGACCACTGCCACGGGGTTCGCGGCGCTTGGTGTCGGATATTCGCTGTCGTCGAGTTTCAGTCTGGTGACGGAAGCGCGATATGACTCAGCGCGCGGTCAGACAACGAAGGATTTTCAGGGGTTCAGCCGTATCGACTTGTCCGGGGTCGCCATGACCGCCGGTCTGAACGTTCGCTTCTGAGGAGCGCACCATGAAATCGTCTTGGATTCTGCGTCAGTCTGGCCTGCTCGTGACCGTCGTTGCGCTGGCGGCGTCGTTCGCTGCGACCGTCGGCGCGCAAACGCCTGACCCTCGGTGGAAGTCGATGCTCGGTTGCTGGAACTCGCCGGACTCGGCGACGGTCACGCTCAACGGCAAAGGCGATGCGGGGCTGCTCTGCGTTGTGCCGCTGACTTCCGGCAACGGTGTGGCCGTCGCGACCATCATCGGTGGCGAAGTTGTGAGCCGAGACAGCATTGATGCGTCAGGTCGTCGTGTTTCCACGACGCGCGACGGTTGTCCGGGTTGGGAAAGCGCCACGTGGTCGCGCGACGGGCACCGTCTATTGCTCCGATCGGAGTTCCTGTGCGCTGGCGGCAGCACGCGGAAAGGCAGCGCCGTATTTGGTATGTCACCGGACGGCGAATGGATTCAGGTGCAGGGTGTGGGTGTGGCGGCGAACACGGGAGTCCGGGCGCGACGTTTTGTGCCGTCGACGGACGTGACCATCGCGTACGATACGAGCAGCAAGTCTGCGCAGGAGCGGGCGGTGGTTGGCTTCTCCACGCAAACGGCGCGGTTGGGTGCCGCAGCTCCGATGTTCAACGATGACGTGGTGGAGCTGGTGAAGGCGGTGGATGGCTATGTGGCCGATGCATGGCTGGCAGAGCTGGGCCAAACGTTTTGGCTGAACGCGAAAGAGCTGACGCGTCTTTCTGACGCTGGCTTGCCATCGCGCACCATGGACCTGATGATCGCCCTGTCGAACCCGAAGGTGTTTGCGATCGCCAAGTCGAGGCCGACTGACGTCACCGCACGCACGGTCAATGCGTACGGCGCTCGCCCCGGTTATGGACAGTCGCCGTGGGGCGGCAACGGCATGTCGCAGTACTCGTGCGACGCCGAGTTCGACCGCATGCTTGGCTTCGGCTATTATCCGATGAGTTATGCCGATCCCAATTGCTTCCGCAACGGCTTGTACTCCAGGGGTTCGCAGTACGGCTACAATGCCTACGGCTACAACGGCTACGGGTACGGCAATGGCTACTATTGGGGCCAGACGCCGGTCATCATCGTCAATCGCGGCAGTGGTAATGATGGCAGTTACCAGCCAGCATCCCCGCAAGGCCGTGCGGTGAACGGCCAAGGCTACACCCGTGACCGTAGTTCAGCGGGCGCCGATGCTTCGCCGTCGCGCGCGCCTTCGAGTAGCGGTAGCGGTTCGAGTGGCAGTTCAGGCGGCAGTTCGAGCGGCAGCTCTGGCAGCAGCGGCCCAGTCAGCACCGGCACGTCGAGCGGCAGTGGCTCGACGTCCACCGGTCGCACGGCGATTCCTCGTCCGCCGGGCCAGTGACGGCGTAGCGATCGGTCGCACGGGCGGGGCGGTCCTTCGGGATCGCCCCGTTTTCGTTCGTCACGCATACTCGGGCACGAAACGCACTCGCTGCGTGAATTGCGGCCGGATGGTGCGCGAAGCACTTTGCGATCCATGCGACCCACTCGTGCTTTTGCGTCCATCGCAGCGTCTGCGCTGCTCCTGCTCGCCGCAACACCCGCTCCGCGTCGATCGGCGGAAAGCTTCCCGGCGTTTGTCGACCGGTACCTCGATGACTTTGCTCGTCGACATCCGTCTATCGCCGGTGGCAACGGCATTCACGACCATGACGACCTGCTCGATGATTTCTCAGCGACCGCGATGCGTCGTGAGATTGCCGACCTCAAAGTGGCGCGTGCAACACTCAACGCGTTTCCCTCGTCGCAACTAACGGCCGACGAACGCGTCGACAAGAAGATCCTGCAGGGTATTGTCGATGGCTGGCTGCTTGAGCAGGAGACCATTCAGAACTGGCGGCGCAACCCGATGATTTACGCCTCCGCCTTATCGGATGGCGTGCACAATCTGATGACGATGGAAAACGCTCCCGCACCCGTGCGCATGCGTCGCATCATTCGAAAGCTCGCGGGCGTCCCATCGCTTCTTGGTGCTGCGCGCACGAACATCGTCAATCCGCCAAAGCTGTTCGCTGAACGTGGCGCGGTGATGATGCGCGGGGCCAGCGCCATGCTTGACCACGATCTGCGACTGGCCTTCGTGGCGCAGGAGCGGACGCCGTTGATGGACTCGCTGGTGCGCGCAGCAGCTGCCGCCCGGCCATTGATCGACGCGTACGCGACGTGGCTTGAGCGTGATGTCGTGCCACTGGCCACGGGAGATTTCGCGATTGGCGGCGCGAACGTCGCCCGTCGCTATCGCGCCGAGGAGTTGATCGACCTGCCGCTGGATGAGCTCGTGGCGCTCGGCGAACGCGAACTGTTGCAGGGACAGCAAGAGTTTCGTGCCGCGGCACAACGGCTTGCGCCCGGACGCGACCCGCAGGCCACGTGGCTCGCCGTACGCCGGGACCACCCGAAACGCGGTGATGTCGTTGCCGCGACGCGACGGGTTGTGGACTCGCTGACCAAGTTCGTTATGGCACGCGGGCTGGCGACCATTCCTGCGGGCGAACAAGTGATCGTCGCGCCGGCCCAGCCCTTCGATCTCGGCTTCGCGTCGATGCACGCGTCACCGCCGCTGGAACGTGTGCCGGTTAAAAGCATCTTCTACATCACGGATGCCAGCGCTGACCTACCTATCGCGCAGCAGGAGGCGTGGCTTGAGCGGTACAACTATGCGTCTCTCTTCAACACTGCGGCGCACGAGGCAATGCCGGGCCATTGGCTGCACTCCACGTACATGCGACGCACACCGGGCAAAGTGCGCCGTATCTGGATCGGGCTGAATCCATTTCCGCAGCCATCGTCGGGGCAAGATGGCTGGGCACACTATGCGGAGCAGCTCATGGTCGAAGAGCAGTTTGGGGGCGGTGATCCACGCCTGCAGCTCGCGCAACTTAGTGATGCTCTGACGCGTGTTTGCCGTTTGCTGTCTGGAATCAAGCTGCACACGAAGCAGTGGACCTTTGACGACGCGCAAGCGTGCTTCGAAAAGCAAGCCTATGTGGCGGCACCAGCGGCACGTCGCGAAGCAGAGCGCGGCGCGTATGACCCAACCTACGGCGGATACTTTCTCGGCAAGCGCGGGATATTGACGCTGCGAAGGGACTATCGGGCCAAGCTCGGCACCGCATTCGACTTGCGCGCCTTTCATGAGCGCATCATGACCAACGGTATCGCGCCCATCTGGGCACACCGGCAGTTGCTGCTGCCCGGTGACACGTCTCGCGTGATTCAATAGATGACACATCGAGGGAAGGTGCGCGTGGGCGTGTTGGGGGCCGGCGCCTGGGCGAAGTTTGCGCATCTCCCTGGGTACGCACGCGATCCGCGCTGCGAACTCGTGGCGATCGCTGATCCGCTGGTGGAGCGGGCGCAGGAGTTTGCGCAGGCATTCGGCATTCCGCACGTCCATGAATCGCACGAAGCGCTGATCGCCCGCCATGACATCGATCTCGTCGACGTGTGCACGCCGAGCGCGACGCATTTCGCATTGAGTTGGGCCGCGCTTGAGGCGGGCAAGCATGTGTTGTGCGAGAAGCCAGTCGCCTACAACTACCTGGAAACGCTTCGCGCTGCCGCGTTTGCAAAATCGAAGGGACTGAAGACGAAATTGGGATTTACGTTTCGGTACAGTCCGGCGATGCGCTACATGAAGGAACTCATTGACGACGGATTTATCGGGACACCCTTCATCTTTAATGGGTATGAACAGAACTCGCAGTTTCTCGATCCGCTCAATCCGCTGCGCCAGGTCGATCACGAGGCCGATCAATCCGTGATCCAGGTGTCGTCACTCGAAGGATACGGGGCCCCCATCATGGACCTCGGGCATCTCTTCATGGGGAGTCGGTTCAAGGCGGTCGTGGGTACCATGCGCAACTTTGTGCCGGAGCGCGTCGTCCGTGCGACCGGAACGGTGATGCGCATGAACATCGATGACGGCGACATTTTCATTGGCGAATTTGAGAACGGTGCGATCGGATCGATTCAGACCAGCTTCGTCACGGTCGGCAACTATCCCGGTCTGGAGGCGCGCGTGTACGGCAGTAAGGGCGCCCTGATTTGCCGACTCGTGGAAGAAAATGGCGTGTGCGAGTCGCTCAAGGCCGCCAGTGCAGACCAAGTAGAGTTTCGCGAGCTCGACATCCCAACACGCTTCTACCCGCCCGGTGGTAGTCGCACGGAGTCCTGGCGTTCGTCGTTTTACGCGAACCTGATCACCTCGTTCATTTCCGAGATTCAGAGCGATGGTCCAGATAATGAAGGAAGCTTCGAGGACGGCGCGCACGTACAAGAATTGATCAACGCCGTGGAGCGGTCGTTTCGTCAGCGCAGATGGGTCTCCATTCCGTTGACGGCGGAGCACGAATCCTGAGCCCGGTGATCGATCGGTTTCTTGCGCAGTACTTCGCACAGCACCCAGTGAACGCGACGTTCACGGGACTGCACACGCACGATCATCGCCTGCCCGACTGGTCGCATTCGGCGCGCGCGGCCGACGCCCGCGCAATGCAGCACCTCCATTGGGAACTCTCCGAAGCCCACCCCCTGCCGTCGCGCGCCACAGCAACGACGCTCCGCGACGACGATATGCTGCTTGATGCGGAGTTGGCCCGGGCAAGTCTGGACGTTCGTCTCGCCGAGCATACAAGTGGTTTTTTTTACGACCGCAATCCGGCGCTGTGGACTGGCGAAGCGATCTTCGGCGCGGTGTCACTGATGATCCGTTCATTCGCCAGCCAGAACGAGCGGTTGCCCGCGCTGGCATCGCGCCTCGACGCGATCGCACCATTTCTTGACGAGATGCAGCGCGTTATCACTACCCCAGTACCGCGAGGCTGGACGGAGCGCGCGAGCCGGGAGTGCGCCGCGGCGATCGTGCTGTTTGGCGACGGCGTCGAGCAGTGGTTGGCCAGCGAGGAGTGCTCGGCGGATCGCGTGGCTGCCGTTCGCGCTGCGGCCGGGCGCGCACGAGCCGCGTTCTCTGCGTGTCATAAGTGGCTCGCTGCTCGACCGACGGCGACCGATGACGCGGTGTGCTGCGGGAGCGCGTTGTTCAATATCCTGCTGCGACGCGGGCACTTTTGCGACCGTACGCCGGCCGAACTGCTGTCAGTTGCTCGTGCGGAGATCGTGCGCGAGCAGGCGCAGCTAGAGGCCATGCTGGCTGACCGCGGCACGACACTGGCCGAAGCGCAACGCGCAATGGCCGCTAACCATCCGTCCGTGGATGACTACCGCCACGTGTTTGCGAATCGATGGGCGGAGTGCCGTGCGTTGGCACAGGCGCAGGATGCTGTGTACTGGCCGGACTGGCCCATTCGTTACGTGCCGATTCCTCAATGGGCGCGTGCTGCTGCGCCATCGCTCTACTGGCTCTTCTACCGCTCACCGGCGCCGATGGACGAGTATGCCGAGCACGATTACGTCGTCGCGCCGATCGATCGTTCGATGCCCATCGACGAACAGGAGCGCCGGTTGCAATTGTGGAATCACAGTGTCATCACCCTCAATCACGTGGTGCATCACGGATCGATCGGACATCACGTGCAGAACTGGCACGCCTATCACCAGTCGCGATCACGCGTTGGGACGATTGCCGCCGTCGACTGCGCGAGTCGGATTGGCATGTTTCTCGGCGGATCAATGGCCGAAGGGTGGGCCTGCTACGCGACCGGGTTGATGGAAGAGTTCGGGTTGCTCACCCCCCTTGAGCGACTGTCGGAGCAGCACAGCCGAGTGCGCATGTTGGCCAGGGCGATCGTCGATATTGAACTGCATACCGGCGCATCTTCGCTGGACGATGCGAAGCAGTTCTACCGTACCGAGGTTGGCATGCCGATCGAAACCGCCGCTGCGGAAGCGAACAAGAATTCGATGTTCCCCTGCACTGCCCTGATGTATTGGCTCGGCACGCAGGCGATCCGCGACTTGCGCGACCGCCTGCAGGCGCGTGACGGCGCCGCATTCTCGCTTCGCGCCTTCCACGATGCAATGCTCAGTCGCGGCTCCGTGCCGGTGTTGCTGGTCGCAGCCATGCTTGAGGCACCGGCCGCGTGAGCGCGACGCTGCGCCATTTGCGTCTTGCGTTGGGTGTACCGCTCCTCGTCGCGTGCACCAAGGACGCTTCTCGCACTCGCGCGCCAAACGATCTCCTCACGGTGGGCTACGACCGCGAACCGGACACCATGAATCGATACGCGACGCACATTCTGGAGGACATTGAATCGTGCGTGGTGGAGGGGCTCGTCACCAACGACGAACGGATGCGCGTGGTCCCGGTCTTGGCCTCTGAAATTCCCACCGTGTCGAATGGTGGGGTGCGACTGCGTGCAGACGGCGGCATGGACGTCACGTGGAAGCTCCGCCCGAATGTACGATGGCACGACGGCGTGCCGCACACCTCCGCCGACGTCAAATTCACGGTCGACGCGATCAACAAGGGCGACTGGAAGCCCGAAAGCGTTGACGGGTTCGATCGCATTTCCTCGGTCGACACGCCGGACTCGTTGACGGCGGTGGTGCACTACCGTGAGGTGTACGCGCCGTATCAGTTGCAGTTCGTCCGCGGTACGCTGCCGCGCCACGTGCTCGAGGGCCAGGACATTGACCGTGCGAGCGCCTACAACCGTGCGCCGCTGGGCACAGGTCCCTATCGCGTCGCCGAGTGGAAGACGGGCGAGTACATCCTGCTTGAGCGAGTGCCGAACTACTGGCGCGGCGCCGAATATCCAAAAATCAAACGGATCCTGTTCAAGTTTTTGACGAACACGACGACTCGCATCAACCAACTCAAGTCGGGGGAAGTGCAGATGGTCGCGCTCGTCCCATGGGACAAGGTGCGCGAACTGCGCGCGTCACCGGCGATTCGACTCAATCAGGTGGTTGGCAATGGCTACGAGCACGTGTCGCTCAATGAGAAGCGTTTTCCTGCGTTCAGCGATCTGCGTGTGCGGCGCGCCTTGGCGCATGCGATTGATCGCGAAACCATCGTGCGCACCATTCTCGATGGGCTCGTGCAGATCGTGAATGGCCCAATCCAGCCGCTGTCGCCAGCCTACGAAGCGAAAGTCGCGACCTATCCGTTCAACCCGGCAAAGGCGCGCGCGATGCTCGATGAGGCAGGGTGGACTGTCGGCGCGGATGGCATACGCACCAAGGCCGGTTCGGCGTTGCGATTTGAACTCATCACGCAATCCGGGTTTGCCATCCGCGAGAATGTCGCGCAAACCATCCAGAAGCAGTTTCGCGACGTGGGCGTTGACATGCGCGTGCGCCTGGTGGACGGTACGTCCATCAGCGGACTGTGGTTCAACGGTGACTTTGACGCCATGCTACACTGGTGGCAACAAGGCGCCGATCCGGAGATCACGCTGTTCTTTGCCGCCGATCGTGCGCCACCAGCGGGCCGCAACATCAACTATTTCCGGGATGACTCGCTGACCAAACTGCTGTACGCATCTGATCGGACGGCGGATGTTGATGCACGCGCGGTACTATTGCGTATCGCACAACGGCGTGTGGCGGAGTTGGTGCCGGAACTGCCGCTGTACAACACCTCCAAGATTGACGCCGTCCCCGTGACATTGCAGCACTTTACCGGCAATCCAACCAACGCCGGTCCGTTCTGGAACGTGTACGCGTGGGACTTTGCTCCGCCGTGAGCTGTTGGTGCGCACACAGACTGTGCGACGAGTCGTGCACACGTGACCCGACTGATCGTGCGACGCTGTGCGCAGAGCGTACCGCTGCTTTTCGTCATTTCGCTGCTCGTCTTTGCGCTCATTCACGCCGCGCCTGGCGGGCCGCTCTCGACGTATCTGGAAAATCCGAACGTGCGCCCGGAGGATATCGCGCGACTTCGCCAGGCCATGGGGCTCGATCGATCGCTCAGCGCGCAGTACGTCGCGTGGATGTTGGCCTTTCTGCGTGGTGACTGGGGGTACAGCTTCGCCGATGGGCGACCGGTGCTGGAGCGACTCACGGAGCGTGTGCCCGCGACGCTGGAGCTGGTTGGCGCTGCGAGCCTCATCGCGCTCGCACTCGCGCTCCCGATCGGCGTGTTCGCGGCGACGCATCGTCGGTTTGATCGACTGACGACCTTCCTGACGGTGGCCGGTATCTCGTTGCCGGTGTTCTGGTTCGGTCTGATCCTGCAGTTGTTGTTCGCTGGGTGGCTTGGATGGCTTCCGTCTTCAGGGCGCGCCACCTTCGATGGCGACGGCATCGGCGACCGCCTCGCGCATCTCGTGTTGCCGGCGACGCTCCTCGCCGCGGTGTTTGCTGCCGCATGGTCTCGCTATCTGCGACGCGCCATGCAGCACATCATCGGACGGCCCTTCATTCGTGCCGCACGGGCGCGCGGCGTTCGACGCACTGCGCTGTTGCTGCGCCACTCCCTGCCAAACGCGCTGCCCTCGTTCGTCACCGTGGTGCTCCTCGATGCGTCCATCATGGCGTCAGGCGCCGTCGTGACCGAGAGCATCTTCTCATGGCCTGGCGTGGGCAGTCTGTTCGCCGAATCGCTCGTCAAGCGTGACTACACAGTGCTCATGGCGTTCCTGATGTGTGGATCCATCACCGTGATGGTCCTGAATCTCATCGCGGATATTGCCGTGCAGTTGATCGATCCGCGTACGCGCGACGTCTCGTGAGTGACGCGACCTCGCTCCCGCCGATCGCGCCGCCTACGCGTCGCCGAGTCACGTCGCGCGCGCCACGGACCGCCGCCGTGCTGCTCATCGCACTCGTCGTGCTGGCCGCGGTCGCGCCACTGATCGCGCCGTACGCGGTTGACGCGATCGATCTGGCGAATCGTCGTGCCGCACCGTCGGCCGAACATTGGTTTGGAACCGACGAGCTAGGGCGTGACTTGCTGACTCGGATCTTGTACGGCGCACAGGTGTCACTGGCGATTGGACTGGTATCGGCACTACTGAGCGCGGCCATCGGTGCCGCCGTCGGAGCGACCGCTGGCTACGCTCGCGGATGGATTGACGACGTGCTGATGCGCCTCACGGACGCAATGCTTGCGGTGCCGCGACTGCCGCTGCTCATGATTGTGTCGGCGGTGCTGCAACCCAGCGTGCCCCTCCTCGTCGTGTTCGTAGGCGCAGCGGGCTGGATGGAATCAGCGCGCGTCGTACGCGCGGAGATCATGTCACTTGCCGCGCGCGACTTCGTGTCGGCCGCGCGCGCCGTTGGTGCGACACCGCTCCGCGTGGTCGTCCGCCACCTGTTACCGGGTGTACTGTCGACCGCGTCGGTGGCAACGACCTTAGCGATTGGCCGCGGGATTCTCCTCGAAAGCGCGCTGAGTTTTTTCGGCGTTGGCGTGCAACCACCAACGGCGAGTTGGGGCAACATGCTGTACCAGGCGCAAACGACGATGACCAGCGAGCCGTGGCTGGCCATCTTTCCCGGTGCAATGATTTTTCTCACGGTGTTGGCATGCAACGTTGTTGGCGACGCGATTGGCGCCGGCAGCGACGGTACATCGTAGACAGCGCGTGCGCGCTACTTCAGGAGCTTCGCACCTGTCAGCACAGCCAGTGCGCCAAACGTCGTCTGCGCCGCGTTGAGCCCCAAGCGGAAATCCTTGTCCGTGAATGTTGCGAACACGTCCGTGGGCTGATGCCAATGCGGGTCCCACCCGCTGCCAACCTGCGCGCCACGTTCGTTTTCCCTCAGACTGACCGATGCCACGAGGTCCTGGAATGGGCCTGAATCGGTATTGGTCATGTGATTGCCAACGGCGGCCGGATAGTCGGTGGCGAATTTTTCGTTCGCCCCGTGCAGGATCCACGCCAACGACTGCGACTGCGCCGCGAACTTTGAATTGGATTGAAACTCGATGTTTACGTCAGCCTCTGCGCGCTGCTCTTTTCCGAGGGTGCCATCGGCCTTCGGCATCCCGTGGTCAAACATCATCATGTCATGCTGAATCATGCCGAGCCATTTGGGTTCCGGGTACTTCCCTGAACCGACGGGCACCTCTTTGCCCTGCAGTGCAGCGCGTTGATCGACGTACGCCCGTGCGCCGTTGAGTCCCGACTCTTCGTTGTTCCAGAGCGCAAAGCGAATCGAGCGTTCCGTCTTCACGTCCGGACTGCTGAAAACGCGGGCGAGCTCCATCACCAGGGCGGTGCCCGAACCATCGTCGTTCGCGGCTTCGCCCCACCCAATGCCGTCCATGTGTGCACCGACGATATACATCTCCTCGGGGCGCGTCGTCCCCACCTTGGTGCAGAACACCTCCTGACGTTGTCCGGGCACGCTCGGTGGTGCGTTGAGCGCACGCAATCTGGCGTCCGGTTGCAAGAGGGAGTCATTGTTCACGCCAGTGCGCGCGCGAATGCCGCGCGAGCGACCACCACCCTGCTCCGTTCTGGGTCGACCGGCATTGGCAGCCGCACCAGCGCCCGCGGCCGGTGCTCCCCCAGCCGGACGGGCCACTGGGGCGGGCGGCTGATAGTCGTACGTGATGCGTTCCGTGTTTGTACAGCCGTAGCTTTTGAGCTGCGCCTCGATCCAGTCCAGCGCGTTGCGATTCCGCTCAGTGCCCTGCCGACGGTCACCGAATTGTGTGAGTCCCTTGACCGTGGCCTTGTATCGGTCCACGTCCAACCGCGACACCATGCCGCGAATCGCGTCAGCGCTGTCCGCTGCAGCGGCCGCCGCTGGGGTTTGCGCATCCCCGACGCCTGCGGTGAGCGTTGCGCAGAGCACCAAAGCACCAGCCGAGCATGAACGCATTGCCTGTAGTTGATGAAGTGATCGCGCGCAGACGGGACACCGCCGTCGAGAGACGAAGGTGCGTTGGCGCCGTCTTTCACGCCAGCTCCGCTGGCGAAGGCGTTCCCGGCGGGCGACAATTGCTAGTGATCGTTGCCCCGGATCCTTCCCTCCCCTGCCTGTTTATGAATCAACGCCATCGCGTTACCAGATTGGTCCGAGCGGTCGCCGCGCCCGCGTGGCTGTTGCTTGCCGCATGCTCGCGCATTGCGGGTGTGCCGACCTCGACTCCGTCCAGCAAGGCCGCGCCGACGGCTCTCGGTGGCGTTCAGTCTGCCAACGGCATGGTGGTGTCAGCCAGCGCGATCGCGAGCAAGGCTGGGCGCGACGTCCTGATGGCCGGCGGCAACGCCATCGATGCGGCGATCGCGACGGGTTTCGCGCTCGCGGTGACGTATCCAACGGCCGGAAATATCGGTGGCGGCGGATTCATGGTGGTCCGCCTCCCCGATGGTCGCGCGACGACGATTGATTTCCGCGAAATGGCCCCGCACGCCGCGACCCCGGAAATGTTCACCGATTCAATGGGCGCGTACTCGGCTTCGCGTCATCACCGCAGTCATGTGGCCGTTGGCGTGCCGGGTACGGTGGCCGGCTTCGCGCTCGCGCATGAGAAGTACGGCAAGTTGCCATGGAAGCAGTTGGTCGCACCGGCAGCGGAGTTGGCGACGGACGGTTTCGACGTGCCAGCCGGTTTGGCGGCGTCACTTGCGGGGGCGCTCACGCGCATGAAGGCGTATCCGGCGAGTATTACCGCCTACTCGAAAGACGGGGTGCCGTACGCCGTCGGCGAGCGACTGCGCCAACCAGATCTGGCGCGCACGCTGACGCGCATTCGGGACGAGGGACAGAACGGGTTCTATCGGGGAGAAACAGCGCGCTTGATCGCGGCGGAAATGCGTCGTGGCGGCGGACTGATCACGGAGGACGATCTGGCGCGCTATGAAGCCAAAGAGCGCGCCGCTATTCACGGTACGTACCGCGGATACGACATCATCTCGATGGCACCGCCGAGTTCTGGCGGCGTGGCCATGGTGGAGATGCTCAACATCCTCGAAGGTTTCGATCTCGCGGCCGCGGGGCACAACTCACCGCGATACGTGCACCTCGTCACCGAGGCCATGCGTCGCGCGTTTCTTGACCGCGCTCGCTATCTGGGTGATCCAGACTTTGCCGCACTGCCAATCGAGAAGCTCACCAGCAAGGCGTACGCAAAGACGTTGCGCGAGACTATCGCGATTGATCGCGCGACTGTATCGGCACCGGCGCAGATCGCCGCGGGATATGAAAGTCCCGAGACGACGCACTTTTCGGTGGTCGACGCGAATGGCATGGCCGTTTCCGTCACGTATACACTCGAAGCGGGGTACGGTCTTGCGGCGGTGGTTGGTGGCGCTGGATTCCTGCTCAACAATCAGATGGGGGACTTCAACGGCAAACCGGGGCTGACGGACAGTACGGGGCTGATCGGCACGCTGCCTAACCTCGCACAACCTGGCAAGCGCATGCTGTCCAGCATGACGCCGAGCATTGTGTCCAGAGGTGGTCGGTTGGTGGCGGTCGTCGGCAGCCCCGGCGGTCGCACCATCATCAACACGGTGCTCCAGGTCGTGCTCAATCTCATCGACTTCCAGATGAATATTCAGGACGCCGTGAACGCGCCACGCTTTCATCATCAATGGTTGCCCAACGTGCTCACGTATGAACGCAACGGACTGCCGCCGGAGACCGTGGCGGCCCTGCAGCTGATGGGGCACGAGGTACGCGCTGGCGGACAACAGGGCACCGCGCATTCCATCTTTGTTGACACCAAGAGCGGACAGCGGATCGGCGCCGCAGACCCGCGCGACAAGGATGCCGGGGCTGTTGGCTACTAGTGCGCCGTTGACGCGATCGTGTAGCGCAGCGTGCGCGATAGTGTGGCGACGCGCGTGCCGAACGGCTGCGATACTGGCGATCGCGGCCAGCAACGCGCGCGCGCAAGCATCAGTTGGAGCGCCCACGCGCACCGCAACGGCCAACCAAGCCGATGTGACCGACAGCGCCCGAGCGTTCGGTCGCCTAGTACAGAGCTTGTCGGAGGTCGGCGGATACTTCGACACCGACAATCTCATCTCCAACGAGCGAAGCTACCTGCATGTCGTCGGTGCCTTCGAGCGCCTCGGCGTGCGCGGTGGCGCGTACATTGGCGTCGGGCCAGACCAGAACTTTTCCTACATCGCGCGCATTCGCCCGAGCATCGCCTTTGTCATCGACATTCGGCGCGACAATATGCTCCAGCACCTGATGTTCAAGGCGCTGTTTGCCCGATCGCGTAACCGTATTGAGTACCTGGCGCTGCTGCTAGGTCGCGCCGCACCTGCCGGCACCGATCAATGGAACGAACGCGGCGTCGATGCGCTCGTCGCCCTGATGGACTCGACACTGGTCACGGAGCGTAGCGCGGCTGCGGCGCGTATGGCGGTCCTGACCGAGGTGCGCGCATCCGGCGTGACGCTGTCGGCCGATGATCTGGCCACCATCGAGCGCTTTCACGGCACGTTCATCTCGTCCGGACTCGGCTTGCAGTTCACGACGACTGGGCGCGCGCCGCAGCCCTATTATCCAACGCTCCGACAATTGCTGGTGGAGCGCGATCTCGAGGGACGACGCGCCAGCTATCTCGCGAACGAATCTGATTTTCAGTTTGTGAAGTCGTTGCAACGGCAGCATCGCATCATCCCAGTGGTCGGCGATCTCGCCGGCCCGCACGCATTGGCGTCTATTGGCCGACTGGTCGCGCAACGCGGCGAGGTTGTCTCAGCGCTATATGCCTCCAACGCGGAAGACTACCTGCTACGCGATGGCAGTTTCCCCGCATATGCGCGCTCAGTCGCGGCGCTGCCGCACAACACCAAGAGCGTGATGATCCGGAGCTACTTTGGCGGCAACAGCGCCCACCCCGAATCGGTGGCCGGCTACTACAGCACCCAACTGCTGCAGACCATGGACGCATTCACCGACGACGTCCGGCGTGACAACATTGTGTCGTACCGACAGCTCGTGCAGCGCCACTTCATTACGCTGCGACCCTAGCCGCTTGACGAAACGCGAGCGTCGTCTTAGCCTGCGGTAACGTTCGTTCACTTCCTGCGAGACCTTTTTGATGATGTCCCTGCTCGGTCACACTGTCGGTCGCTCCGCCCCGGTCTGCCGGGGTATGCGCATCGCCGTCCCGGCGGTTGTCGGGATGGACGTGGTTGTCGAAGCAGGGTACCGAGAGTAGCAGCCGCGAATCACTCGCCGCTCCTCGCGGATTCACGCCCCTCCTGCTTCGTCACAGCGGGTGGGGCGTTTTCATTTGAACGAGTCGAGGATTCGCGTGCAACAAACGAGTGACGACGTCATCGCATCACGCCGAACAGGGTTCTCTGGTGCGCGGAACGACATCCGCGACGCATTGCGTGGATCGCGTCACGACTACACCAGCGGTCCGATCGGTCGCGCGATCTTCCTGTTGGCCGTGCCGATGGTGCTGGAAATGGTTATGGAGAGTCTGTTCGCGGTGACCGACGTATTCTTTGTCGCCCGATTGGGTGCGGCGGCCGTCGCCACGGTCGGGCTGACCGAGTCGATGATGATTGTCGTGTATACGCTGGCGATGGGGCTTGCCATGTCGGCAGCGGCAATTGTCGCGCGGCGCACCGGCGAGAAGGACCCCGATGCCGCAGCGCGTGCCACGGTACAGGCGCTTGCGATCGGTGCGGTGATTGCGTCAAGCATCGGGGTGTGCGGCGCTGTGTTCGCCCCAGAGCTGCTCGCGCTGATGGGGGCCTCGCCCGACGTGATCAGCACAGGGACGACGTTCACGCGCGTCATGCTGGGCGGGAGCGCCACCGCGTTTCTGCTGTTCGTCATCAACTCGTCGTTCAGAGGCGCGGGCGATGCCGCGATATCGATGCGCGTCTTATGGCTCTCCAATGCGATCAACATCGTGCTTGGGCCGCTGCTCATCTTCGGCGTGGGGCCACTCCCGCGACTTGGCGTGACGGGTGCGGCTGTCGCGACGACGATCGGGCGCGGCGTTGGTGTACTCATCGCGCTCGCCTTCTTGCTTCGCGGCACCGGACATTTGCGTGTGCGGCGGCGGCACCTGTTGCTCGAGTGGACGACCATCCGGCGTATGCTGGCGCTGTCAGTGAACGGTACGTTTCAGGTGTTGGTAGGAAGCCTCAGCTGGATCGTGCTCGTGCGCTTGATGGCGACGTTCGGTAGCGCGGCGATGGCCGGGTACACCATTGCGGTGCGCATGGTGATGTTTGCGTTGTTGCCGGCTTGGGGGTTGGGCAACGCGGCCGCAACGATGGTCGGCCAGGCGCTCGGCGCGGCCAATCCTGAGCGCGCTGAACGCGCCGTGTGGACCGCCGCACGCTACAACGTGGTGTTTCTCGGTTTCATGGGGCTGCTGTTCTTTGTGGGTGCACCGCTCATCGTGCGCGGATTCACCGTGGACGCGGCGGTCGCCGAAGTGGCCGTGCGCGGACTCCGTACCATGGCCGCCGGGTTCCCGATGTTCGCATTTGGGATGACGCTGACACAATCGTTCAACGGGGCGGGTGACACAGCGACACCAACCCGGATTAACATCGGCGTGTTCTGGCTCTTCAAGATTCCGCTCGCCTGGCTTCTGGCCGAGCACTCGGGCATGGGTGCGGAAGCGATCTTCGCGTCGGTGTTGGCAGCGTACTCACTGCTCGCGCTGGTCAGCAGCATCATGTTCAAGCGAGGGCGATGGCGGACGCGCCGCGTGTAGCAGGGCCGCGCGTATCGCACGGCGAATATCGCACGGCGCAAGTCGCACGGCGCAAGTCGCACGGCGCATGTCGCGCCGACATCAATCGCGACGATGAAGTCGGACTACATCGTCGTAAAGCGAGACAACCGGAACGGGTGCAGATCGAAGGCGGGCACGCGACCCGTCGCGAGGTCGGCCAGGACCTCACCGAGCACGCTGGCAAACTTGAAACCGTGCCCCGAGCATGGGCTGGCAATGACGACGTTGGCGTGCTCGGGATGGGTATCGATGATGAAGTGTCCGTCTGGTGTGTTGGTGTACATGCACGCCGTCGCGTGGCGCAACGCGCCGTTCGCGTCGGGGAGGAAGCGCGCCAGTAGCTCACGCACCACCGCGACCTCGACGTCGGCAACGTCGCGTCGCAGTGCATCCGGATGCGTGTGTTCGCCGTTCAAGTGCAACGCAACCTTCACTCCATCTCCGCTATCAGGAAATCCATACCAACACTGATCCGGTGCGTATTCGCAGAGGAAGATCGGGAAATGCGGATCGGTGAATTGATCGGCGCGATGCACCGGCGCGAACCAGTACAGCACGTTGCGTTGCACGCGGATGGGCAAGGCGAGCTGCGGCAACACATCAGCCACCCAGGCGCCCACGGCCAGGACCATGCGTCGAGCGCGATACACGCCCAGTGCCGTCGTCACCTCCACCCCGCCGGCCACACTCCGCCATGATTGCATGGCTTCGTTCATGCGGATGTCACCGCCGCACATGGCCGCAACGTCAAGTGCGGCACTGATCGCTAACTCGGGCTTGAGCACACCGGCATTGGGCTCCCACACGCCGATCATGTCCGGGCCAAGCGCAAACGCGGGAAAGCGACGCTGCACGTCGTCCGCGGACAGGATCTCGTGGGGGAGTCGATGTTGGACGGCGCTCCGTCGAGCGC
>JANMKU010000012.1:0-7578 GCA_031372205.1 Gemmatimonadaceae bacterium
AATCTGGTGGTCCAACGTCAACCGCTCGGTTCATTCGTACTGGCGTCGCTGGCACGTCCGTTCTTCACCGATCTCCAACATACCGCGGCGTTCGCCGGCGTTCTCCGCGACGACGGCTATGTCGGATTCGTGCGACCGGAAGGCGATGCGCTTTCACTCAGTGCCGTGCGGGAGCGCGCAGATGTTGGTGCCGCATTCCGTCTCGGGCTCGGCGGTTCGACACGCGTCTTGCTTGGTGCACTCGCGAGCTTTGAACGGCGCCGCGCGGCAGCGAAACCGGTCATTATCACGGATTCCGGTTTTGTGCAGACCGCGGATTCCACGCTGGTTGAGCGATACAAGACAACCGATGCCACCCAAGTTGGTATCGTTACCGGTGTGCGTGCCATCAGCTTCGTCAAGGCCAAAGGGTTTGATGCGCTGGAAGGCATTCAGGACGTTGGTCGCGGCATTCAACTGGTGACCACGATCGGCTCCTCGGTGCGCGGCAGCCAGCGCGAACCGTTTCTCACCGGCGATTTGTATGTCGGTGTCGGCACTGCAAAAGCGTTCCTTGGTCTGCGCACCCAAGTGGAGTCGCGCCGCCGTGACGCGCAGCTGCGCAATGCGGTTGGCAGTGGTCGCTTGGCGTTGTACCTCCGACCCAGTCCACGCGTAACGCAGCTCGTGTCGGTGGAATACGCAGGCGCGTTTCGACAAGACGTTCCCTTCCAACTGACAGTTGACGATCCCCTCACAGGGGTTCGCGGATACGCCGGTTCGCGGCTCGCCGGCGGGCGTCTGCTGGTGGCGCGCGCCGAGCATCGCATTGTCATGCCCGGAATCTCCAACTACTTCGGCTGGGGAATCGCGGCCTTCGGCGATGCCGCACATATGTGGGCGGGTGACGTGCCATTTGGCGCATCGGGCACGCGCGCGAGCGCCGGCATTGGCATCTTGACGGCAGTGCCGAGACAGTCGCGGTCGCTGGCCCGCGTCGACTTTGCCTATCCGCTCATGGCAGATAAAAACGCGAAGGACCTCGTGATTCGCTTCACGTTTGGCCTCACCGGACGCTCCTTCTGGCGCGAGTCCAGTCAAATAGCCCGTGCTCGGCTCGGCACATCAGCGAGCGACATCTTCAATTGGCCGTAGTCGCGCCGCCGTCACGTCGATTCGATTGCTACGGTGCGATCAGCGCGTTGAGCACCTTGGCCGTGATGCCCGTTGGCGTCGCTTTGAGTGACTTCTGGACACGCGCATCAAGGTCAGTGTGCGGCTCGCTGCCGCGCCGGATCCATTCGGTCAGCAAGTCTTCCAACTGCTCATCGACGTCCGCTTGATACTGCTTGCCGACACCGAGTCGTTCTGGCCAGGTGCGCGCTTTGTCCACGAGCAGCTGCGCGGCCTTCACGTCTTTCGCGCGGATGCGCTCGACAGCACCAAGCAAGTTGGCCTCGCGAAAGAGCGCATGCGCTTCGCCTGAGCCTTCATACGGGAGCACGACCAATGAATCCAGCACGGCGCGGGCCGCACCAACGTCACCGTTCCGCAGCAGCGCACGTGCGTGGAGCATGGCCAGCGACGACTTGCTCGGGAATCGGCGGAGATAGTCGGCGCTGATCGCCGCTGCTCCGCCAAAATCTCCGTTGGCGAAGGCCTCGTCGGCGAGCATGCCACCGTACCGCCATTCGGTGGGATCAAGCTGCGCGGCGCGCGCGAGATCGGCATGCGCTTGTTGCCGCACCGCCGTTTGCAGCATGGCCGCGCGCGCGGCGTAAAACGGCGCGAACGTCGGACCATCTCGGAGTTGGTCGAACAACGTACGCGCCGTCACAAAGTCGCCCTGGTTCCAGCGAATCAGGCCAAGAAAATAGCGCGGCATCCAGTTGCTGGTTTTCGTCATCGCCCACGTCATGACATCGGCCGATTCGACGCGGAATGGAAAGACCATCTTCGGCGATAACGCGTCCGCACGCGCGACGAGTGCCGCAACATCGGACGCACCGAGTCGATCGTGGAGAAACGCCCGCGTGTAGAGCAACTCCGGATTGGGCTGCGCATACGACAGCAATTGATCGGCTGTCGTGAGCTGTCCGATCTCTTGATACCAGAGCGCCAATTCGAGGAGCGTTTCCGACGGCATCTCGTTGCGAATGAGTGCCATGACGCTGCGTTTGGCCGAATCCGCACTGCTGGTGACCGATCGTTCAACGTTGGCAAAGTGTGAGAGTGGATCGAGTGCACGAATCGTCTCGAGGTCGGCGAGCGCGGCGGTCCGATCGCGCTGCAAGCGATAGGCAACAGCGCGTGCTTGCAAGGCGCCAACGTTGAAGCGGTCGTAGTCGAGCGCTTTGGTCGCGTAGGTAACCGCGCGCGCCAGGTCGCCGTCTTGCAGATACAGCTTCGCCAGTGCGGTCCACGCTGGACTGCGATACTCCACCGCTTGCGACGCAATATCAAAACCATCCTTGGCGTCGACCCGGTAGCCAGCACGCAGGCTGGCCGCACCATAGATGAAGTTCGACGCCGGATCGTAAGTATCGATGCTCAGCGCACGACGCGCCGAACGCAGCGCGCCTGTGGCGTCACCCTGTCTGAGCGCCAGCGACGCGAGATCGGCAAGTGCCGGCACATAGTTTGGTTCGAGCGCCAGCGACCGCTCGAGATCTTGCTTCGCGCCAACATAATCGCGCTGGCGAATTTTCTCTTTGCCCGAGAGGTAGAGACCGTAGGACGATTTCCAATTGAAGTTGGTGGGTGCGGCCACTGGTCGACCGAGCGAAGTGCTCGCTGTGTCTGCCGACCACTCTAGTTTATGGCCGCCGAGTGTGATGCGCAGTTTGGCCGGGTTGGCCACGGCGGGCACGGTGTCGCGCCACCGCTCCAGCGGTTGCAGCTTGAGCATGCGGGCGTAAATGCGACGCGTGCCGTCAAACACTTCGATAGAGTCCGCGATGCGTTGCACCGGCGAGAACGACACCACGACGCCACGGGCCGCAGGTTGCGCATTCAACGCGCCCCATTGGTTCGCCGCAACGAATCCGCCGGTGCCTTTCACCGGCACCCAGTACTCCGTCCAGCGGTCGGACGCGTAGGGGGCGAATCCGCGGTGCTTGAACGGTGAGTTCGAACTGTATTCCGTGGCCTGATTGTACAGTCGCCCGGACTGTACCTCGCTGTACTGGCCATCCGCGTCCGTGAGCAGCTGCTCCCAAATCATCCCGCTTCTGGCAAGCCCCCAGATCCACAGTTTCTTGCCCGGCTTTTCGTCGTGCGCCGCGTAGCGCGCCATGCCGAAGTCTTGCTTGTGCCAAAACACGCCGAAGAAATCGGTGTAGTTCCCGAACACGTGATACGACTTGGCGCCACCGAAGTCGTTCTCGGCGTACCGCGAAATCGTTTTGCCGTCCTTCTTGTTGTACGGCCAGTCGCCAAGTTCGCCACCATGCCCGAGGAAACGATTCCCCGGATAGACGTACTCCAGGTCGTCGCTTACCGGGATCGCCGCATTCATCCACGAGTAGTACGGTTGCTCCAGTGACGTCCCGTTGTGCCAGAATGAACTGGTGGTGAAATAGGCTTTGTCGGAGGGGAGCGAAATCGCGAGTCGCCACGTCGTGCGCGTGAGCAGGTCGAGCGCGCCGATGGTGCACGTGACGCCACCGTCCGCGTCACGCTGTGTGACATAATCCACGGGCGTCGACACGTTCGGCGTGTGGCCGATGATGCCGTAGTTGGCTTCGATGCCGCCGCTCGTCCACGGTCCGCGCATGGCAATGTCGCGGAACTTCACCACGTGGTTGTCGTAGATGAAGGACTTTCCCGTCGCCTTATCGACGGCCCGCCAGATCTTGCCGCCGATCTCGGGAAGAATCGAGACGCGAATCCACGTGTTCTCCAGATCGATCACCTTCCACATGCGTTTCACCGGCTGGTCGGTGAAGCCATCAAAGCGGAAGTACGGGTAGATCCGACTCATCTGCGGAATCGGATTTGGGTCGGAGAACGGATAGGTCGTGAACTCCTGGGCGTACTCGCGCACCGTGGCCGCCGCAAACGTTGCCGCGTTGCTCGCTGCCGGAACCTGTGCCGTCGCCGGCCGTGTCGCGCCCACCGCAGCAGAACACAGAAACGCGGTGGCAAGCGCGGGTCGGTGCATGAAGGTTCTCACTGAAAGCTCCCTGACACGGATTTGGAGTGACGAAGGCCAATCTTACGCCCAGCAACGGGCTTTCGCTGCCTGTGATCCGGATCACGCGATAGTTTGAAATTGCTGTGAAACGGTCGGCGCAACGTTCACGGCCCCAGACATGTCGCGCTTCCGCTGTTGCGGGCACGCCACACTGTGTGCTGTCGAGTCTGCACGCGGGTGGCGCTTGAAGAATGCGTTCGGCTTCATTTCAATCTGGTTGGACAACTTGCGAGTCCGTGCCGCCGCTGACGCCTGCGGCCCGCTTCTTGCACCCAGTAGGGACCGAAAGGGAATAATCGGCACGACGACGTGCTTCCACGGTCTCGCTTGTCGACCGGCAACTCAAACTTGTAGAGGTTTGGCAGATGCGAAGCACATTGACTGCAGCGCTGCTGGCGGTGGGGCTCGGCGCGGGAACCCTTGAGGCCCAGGGGTCGTATCTCCAGTCCAACCGACTGGGCTACACCGGCACCTTTGCGAAGTACCTCACCTTGAGCAATGCCCAGAATGCTGTCGGTTCCGTGGGATCCGGGGTTGTGGCGCAGCGCGATCTGCACATGTACATGGTGACAGGGAACTCGGTCTTCGCCAACATTGGTAATATGGGTCCCCCATATGGCCCGAGTGCCTTCCAGTTTTTCACGTTCTGGGAGGACCTGAACCATGTGTCCACTCCGTCCAACGTCACCAACAGCTTTGTACAAATCGATGACCAGGAGGCGGGCTCTGTCACGTCGTCGGGTGGGTATTGGAACGCCGCACTCACCCAGTTCACGTACAACACGAAGGGCGGGCCGACGGCACCAAACTGCTTCTTGCTCGTCGACGACTGTCCGCGCTTCAATACCGCGACGGCGTCGGAAGGTAATTTCTTCACGTACGACTTCTCGCTGGTGGCGAGCGGGCTGACCGGCACGGTTTGGAATGCCGCCACTGGCGTATACGAATCGGTGTCCGAGCCCACGTCAGTGTCTGGCTACTTTCGCGCAATCTTTCAGAACACGAGCCTCGCAGACCCGGCGTCGAACGGCTTCTACACCGTCGACTTGGCGCTCAACCTGACCTCCGGGACGTTCGGTGTACCGCCGTACAACAATGGCCTGTCCACCTTCGGCTCGGCGATAGTGCCCGAGCCATCCACGAACGCGCTGGTCGCGGTCGGCCTCGCGGTGTTTGGACTCACATACTCGCGTCGGCGGCGCCGGTCGGTCGCCTGAGTCTCTATCGCTCGCAGCAAAGCGCCCCGGGGCCTCGCGCCGACGGGGCGCTTTTGCGCCATAGACACTGCAGTATCCGCACGCGTGGTGCCGTCGTTGGTGCCCGGTGCCCTAGGTAGTCCACAAAACCTGAGCAGAGTGTGGTGCAGGGTCGTCAGCAGTGTGCGGCGCTCGGGCCTCAGGTATTCGTCAAAAGCATAGTGAGGTTCTAGTGGCCTGGTTCAGTCGCGAGGTGTTAAGTGACCCGTCGCTGCCCTGGATCGCGATTCGTACCCGTGTCCGGTCGGAAAAGCTGGTGTCCAAGGTGCTCACGCACTGGGGTGCGGAATCGTGGGCACCTACCGCGCCGCTGCGCCGCCGGTGGAGCGACCGCTGGCACATGGTGGATTGGCCACTCTTTCCCGGTTACGTGTTCGCGCGGGTGCCCTTGGACGGGTGGTACCCCTTGCTCGACTTGAGCGGCGTCCACACTGTGGTCAAGGACGGGCGGCTTGCGGCTGAAGTCAACGCCGACACATTGCGTGACGTGCGCACCTTTGCCGCCGGGCTTGGGCTGGTGCAGGCACAGCCCGAATACATCCCGTGGTTCGCGCCGGGTGATTTGGTGATGGTCAGCGACGGACCATTCGCCGGGATTCGCGCCACCGTCACGCGAGCGGACGAGAAATTGCGTGTAGCGGTAGGTATGACGTTGCTGGGGCAGGGGGTGTCGGTCTCGCTGCCGGTAGAGAACTTGGTGCGCATCTCCGCCTAGCGGGGCGCGCGCCGCGGATTTGCGTAGGCGTTGGAAAGCAGGCACCCGACGGCGGGCGCTTGAGAAATGGCTAGCTTCATACCAACTCGTTTCCCGCAGGATGGGACTGAGACGGCGAAGCCATATCAGACGTCGGTCACCTTTGGCTCTTTCACTCGCACCGTGCTCCTCTTGAAGCAGGCGTTGCAACGGTGGCAGCTCCATCGTCGCCTCGAACGGCGTCTCCCCGACGTTTCCCACGCGCGGCGCATTTTGGTGCTCTGCACCGCCAACCGCGTCCGTTCGCCATTCGCCGCACATTGGCTGCAACGCGTGGTGCCGGAGGGCGTCAAAGTCATTTCGCGCGGCGTCTTGGATGGCGGCGCCCGCTGCCCAAGCGAGGCGGTTGATGCGGCGGCAGAATACGGGCTGGACCTGTCGTACCACATGGCGCGGCCGGTAGAACCGAAGGAACTGCTGCGGGCCGACTTGGTGCTCACAATGGAAGTCCGCATGGCGCACGAGCTCGCCGTGCTCTACCCCGCCATTGAGCGCGCCATTGTACCGCTCGGCTATTTCGACACCACAGGTCGCATGGACGACATCGCTGACCCGTACCAGCTTAGCAGCGCGGATTACGCCAAGGCGTATGCCATCATTGCACGGTGCTGCGGTGGGCTCGTGCATAACATGACAGAGAGTCCGGCCATGGCCGCGGCGCGCTGACTCTTCACTGCACCGGCCTGATTATGCATCCCTTGCGTCCCATTCGCATGGTCGCCGTGACTGCGGCGCTGCTGGTCGGCAGCGTTACGGCCGGGCGAGCGGAATCGCAGCGTCCGTCGGCGTCCCCGACCGTCGCGGCCATGAGTGCGCTGCGCCCAGGCGACGGGCTGCGAGTGCGCATTTTTCGTGAGCCCGAGCTAAGCGGGGAGTTCTTGGTGGACGAGCGCGGTGTGATTGTGTTGCCGAAACTCGGTGAGTGGAATTCTGGCGGCGTTCCGGCCGACTCGGTGCGCGGCCAGCTGCTGGCGGCGTACCGGAAGTACCTCACTACCGACGCTATCGAGATCACGCCGTTCCGCCGTGTTGCAGTCACCGGTTCGGTGCTCAAGCCCGGGCTGTACCCCATCGATCCGTCCATGAGCATTGGTGATGCTATCATTCTGGCTGGCGGTGTGAGTCCGGTCGGCAAGCGCGACATCGTGGAGCTGCGCTTAGCGGGTGCCCAAACCGGTGCCCCGGTGGCCAGTGAGCAGCGGCTCTGGGACTCCGGAGCCGGCGGTGTGCGTCAGATCTTCGTGCCGCAGCTGGGCTGGTTCTCGCGAAACCGCGCCAATTTTGTGCCGGTGGCGCTCTCCGTGATCGGCGTGGCGGTGTCCGCGCTCACTGTGGCCGTGCTTATCGCCAACACTCGTCAGCAATGACGCATCGTTTCTTGAAGATTCAGCGAC
>JANMKU010000015.1:0-1288 GCA_031372205.1 Gemmatimonadaceae bacterium
ACCACCGACTGCTGATAGCCACGCTTGGCCCGCGTCAGCAGGTAAATCCACGCCACGGGCACCGAGAGCAAAACGGCCGACAGCAAAGCCACGGCGACGGTGATCGCCAAACTGACCTGATTGAGCTCGGTCTCTGGTGCGCCGCGCGCCGCGATCGGTGGTCCGGCGGTACCAAAGAGCGCGTCCAGCGAGCTCGGCGCAAAGGGCGAGCCATGAGGCATGGCGCTCCACCCAAGCGCCGCTGCGCCAATCAACACCACGTAAAACAGGGTCACGCGAACCAGCACACGCGTCGATGGTGCGGACCAAATGCTCGTATTCGTCACCACCCCGTACTCCCGCGGAGGATGGTGCGGCGTCCCAAAGGCTGTGTGTGGTGTATCATCGTGGGCAATTATCGTGCAGCGACGCTCAACGCGCCATACGCACACCACCATCGCACCGCGATCGCTTGTCCCAGTCCATCCTCTCGTCCACATCGCCAGCATGCGAGACGTACGTCGTTCGTCCTTAAGCGTTGCCCTCCTGGTCGCGATCGGTGCCTGCGCCCCACATGCGTCCGCCAACGTGGCGAGGTCGAGCACAACGCCACAGGGCAGCGGGCCGGTGTCCGGCATGTCGCAGACGGCCGATCGGCGCCCAGCAGAAGGACGCCCTGCGCTGATTGTGCTGATCACGATCGATCAGATGCGAGCGGACTACCTCGATCGCTTTGGTCCGCAGTTGCATGGCGGGCTGTCGCGCCTCGTAGCTGGCGGTGCGCGCTTCACCAATGCCCACCACGATCACGCCATTACCGAGACCGCACCCGGACACGCCACGCTGCTCAGTGGCCGCTTTCCGCGTTCGACCGGCATCATGATGAACCGCGTCGGGGTGGAGGACGCCGATGCCCCGCTCGTCGCTGGCGCCTACGGCACGGGTGCATCGCCCAAGCGCTTCGTCGGCACGACGCTCGCCGATTGGCTACGCGACGCCAGCTCGCGGACGCGCACGCTCTCGGTCTCGATGAAGGATCGCGGCGCCATTCTGCCGATCGGCACGTCGAAGTCGGACGTCTACTGGTACTCCGCGGACGGGCGCTTCACGACCAGCACCTACTACCGCAACAGCGTGCCCAAGTGGGTGAACAGCTTCAATGATCGGCAGCTGCCATTTGCTTATGCCGGCAAGCGCTGGTCGCTACTGCTGCCAGACAGTGCGTACCATGAGAAGGACAGTGTGCTCGTCGAGGGCGGCGGGGTTGACGTGGTCTTTCCGCATGCGCTCCCCGATGATCCAGTCGAAG
>JANMKU010000025.1:0-10821 GCA_031372205.1 Gemmatimonadaceae bacterium
CAGCCAGAACCGTGACGCCACTGCCGCTCACGCGCGATGGAGGCGCTGCAAGGCCAACACTGGCCGGTGGTGGTTGGTCAAACAGTGTGGCAGGGGCGTCACTCGTTGTCGTCGCTGGTGCCGCAGTGACAGGTGTCGCGCCTGGCACAGTTCCGCCAAGGTCCTTGAGTAATGACGCGAACTCAAGCTCGAGGAACAGATGGCGCAACGCTTGACGGTCTGGAACGTCAACCGTCAACGTGGATGGATCGAACACGACGGGCACGTCGCACTGGATCGTCACCAGCTGCTTCGACACGCGCGCGATGTCCGCATGCTCGATGAGTGCCTCGCGTGGGCGCTTCTTCGTCACCTCGGCCGCGTGCTCGAGAATTGCTTCGAGTGGTCCGAATTGCGTGATTAGCTCGATCGCTGTCTTCTCGCCGATCCCACGCACGCCCGGCACGTTGTCGGACGTGTCGCCAACGAGCGCGAGGTAGTCGATGACACGTTCCGGTGGCACGCCAAGCCGATCACTCGCGTTGTCGACGCCTACCCAACTCTCTTCCACACTGGCCGGTCCACCACGGCCCGGGTTCAGCAACCACACACCTGGTCGCACCAGCTGCTGAAAGTCTTTGTCACCCGAAACGATCACCACATTGTAGCCCGCTTCCACGCCTCGTGCGGCGAGCGTGCCAATCACGTCGTCGGCTTCGAATCCCGGCACCGCGAGAATGGGGACACGATACGCGGCGAGCAATTGCGTGATCCGTTCGATCCCACGATCAAAGTCCGCCTGCAACTCCTCCGTCAATTTTTCGCGCGTCGCCTTGTATTCCGGAAACAGATCTTTCCGAAACGACGACCCGGCGTCGTGCACCCAGCCCAGGAGTTCTGGCTTGTGCACCGCGATCAATCGCTTGAGGAAGTTGGCGACGCCCCACGCCGCGGATGTGTTCTCGCCACGACTCGTCGACAGCGGTCGCGTCATCAATGCGAAAAACGCGCGATAGATCAGCGCGTAGCCGTCGACCAGAAAGAGTCGCGGCGCAGGGGGCGGCGAGACGGCGCTCACAGACTACTGCGACAGTTTTCGACGGATGGCGTTCTGCAAATCGGCCATCGCTTGCGCACTCAGGCGCCAACGCCCGAAACCCGTCTGATCGATGAACACCAGGTTCAGGCGCAACTCGCGGTACTCCCACACCTGCTGGCGAACCCGTTGGTTGGGATCGTTGAGCCCCGCATCGTAGATGTTGTCCGGATCGCCAAGTCCGACGAACGCGACCCCGCGATCGGACTGCCATCCAACCGGTGCGTCGTCACGAAACCGCGCGTTCGCGGTGCGAATGCGCTGGAAATAGTCGCGCAGTCCTTCGTGTTCGGGCGTCGCGGGCACGGGATCCGTTTCGCGCAGAAACGACGCCCAGGCTTCGGGTCGTTTTTCCGGTGTGGCGTCGCGCAGCGCCTTCAGGCGATCTGCCGTCGTGAAGTACCGCAGGTAACCGAACATCTCGTCGAAGGAGGAAATCGGCAAATCGTCGCCAAGGCTGACCAAGACGCGCGTCCGTACCGTGTCCGGCCGCCCCGCCGACGTGACCACCAGCGTCGCCACACCAACACCCATCTGGGCAACAGGCAACCCGAGGGTGGTACTGCGCGTGTTGCCGCGCAACGGAAGGTCGGTGGTACGGTCCCACAAGAGTTGATCGCCATCCCCGATCAGTCGCGTGCGGATGCTCGTGGGCGCGTCGGCCCCGACGGCTTCGATGTAGACCGGCAGCACGGAATCCACGCCGAAGGTGACCGTGCCGCGCGGACGCGCAAGAATACGCGGTAGCGAATCGATCGACGAACGGGGGATCGCCTCGTACACCGGCACTGGCGTCGAGAGTGCGCCCGAGGCGAACCGAGGTACCGTCACCGAGACTTCTTCGGCGGCAGAACGAATGCTCGACTCATCCTTCACCGCGACGGCCAGCGTGTACCGCCCCGGCGTGATGCGAAGAAACTGCTGCCAGATAATGCTTTCATCGGTGCGCGATGTCTCACGAAACGTGGGCACGCGCACGCTTTCTTTTGATTCGAGCTGCCGCACCACCGCGGCGCCCTGTCGCAGCTCCAGACGGACGTTGTAGTTCGCGGCGTAGCGATCGCCTTCGCGTGCAAACCCAAGTGCGCGTGCAGGCATCGACAGCGCGATCATGACCAGCGTACTGTCCGGCGACGCGGTACGAAGAAAGGACACGGACGCCACAAACGGAATGGTGCCTGTTCCGGCCAGCAGCCCCATGCCGCGATACAAGCGCTGCATGTCACTGGCGACGGACACCCCACCGGCCGACTGCGGTCCTCCTGCTGGAGTTGGCCCCGCTGGTGCCGTGCCGACCGCGCGGTTCCCTGCGCACGCACCAAGTGACAGCGCACCGAGCGCCACGGCACCGGCCGATACGGCACCGGCCAGCACTACAGCGTACGCACGGCGCGCGAGCACAACCGGCTTCACGATACGCGACTGATGCATGCGGCCTTCGACTCCCGGCAGGTGAATGAGATGCGGCGATGACACACGTGGATTCTACAGCCGATGCGGGAGCGACGGGACGTCCTGACGAGGTTTTCTCGAAATCGAGTGCCTCAGATTCGTATCTTTGCGATCCTGCGTCTTGCACAGGGCGGTTGGCGCGCGTTACGTTCGGCTTGTGGCTATCGAAACGCTTGTAGGAACGACATTGGCCGGCTACACGGTCCGCGGGAAAGTCGGCGAAGGCGGCACATCCACCGTCTTTCGTGCTGACCACCCCACGCACGGTACAGTTGCCTTGAAGGTGCTGCGCGACAAGCTCCAGCACGACAAAACCGCTGTCGCGCGATTCTTGCGCGAGGCGCAGTTTGGCGCACGAGTACAACACCCCAACATCATCCGCACCCTAGACTATGGGCAGTCGGATGGCGATCGCTACTATCTGGCCATCGAGTGGGCATCGGGCGACATCCTCGACAAACACGCGGAGCGGTCTGGTCCGCTGCCGTCTCAGGAAGTCGCGCTCATCATGACGCAGATCTGCGGCGCCGTGCAGGCCGCCCACGATGCCGGCATTGTGCATCGTGATCTGAAACCAGAAAACGTGATGTACGACCCCGCATCGCGGCACGTCAAACTGCTCGACTTTGGGATCGCGGCGGATACCGATGCGGCCCCCGATCAGCGCCTAACGCGCGCCGGGTTCTTCGTCGGCACGTTGATGTACGTTGCACCGGAGGCCCTCTCCGGCGAACTCGTAGGACCGGCGGCAGATCAATACTCCCTCGCCACCATTGCCTACTTCTTGCTCACCGGCGCCCTCCCCTACACCGGCAAGTCGCCGCGTGAGCTGTTCTCACAGCTGCTCACCCAGCCTCCGGTACCGTTGAGCAAAGCCAAGCCGTCGCTAACCTTCTCGCCCGCCCTCGAGGCCGTGGTGATGAAAGCGCTGGCCAAACCCCCCGCTGAGCGCTACGGCTCGGTCAAGGAGTTCTCCGGCGCCTTCACGAAGGCCGCCGCCGAGGCCATGCCAACCGCCACACCGTCGGCCGCGGATGGGGATGCCAAGTCCGGACTGTTTGGCAAGATGAAGGGGCTGTTTGGGCGCTGAGTCACCCGCCAGCCCCGTCGCGGGTTCCGAAACGGATCCCGAACTGTCTCGTCTCGTCGCCCTGCTCGCCGCTCGATCGGCCAAGCGGGGCGATTTTGTGCTCGCCTCCGGTCGTCGCTCCAGCCTCTACATCGATTGCCGGCTGACAACCATGAGCCCCGAAGGCCAGCTCGTAATCGGTCGTACCGGGCTGCGCGCGCTGCGCCGGTCTGGGTGGGCGTTTGACGCCGTCGGCGGGTTAACCCTTGGTGCCGACCCGGTGGCGTACGCGATCGCCCACGCGAGCGCGATTGAACAGGAACAGGGTCGCGGCGACCTCGTGCGGGCCTTCACCGTCCGCAAGGAAGCGAAGCAACACGGCACCGGCCGACTCATCGAAGGGCCGTTTGTCGCAGGAGACCGGGTGGTCGTCGTCGAAGACGTCATCACCACCGGCGCGTCCGCCCTCCGTGCCGCCGATGCGATCCGCACGGCCGGTGGCACCGTGCTCGGCGTGCTGGCCCTGGTTGACCGTGAAGAAGGGGGACGCGATGCGCTGGAGGCCGCAGGGCTGTCCGTGCTCAGCCTGACCCTAGCCTCGCAGTTGGTCGCCCTCTTACCCGCTTAGCTCCGCGCTCGGTCTCGTATGCGCGCCGCGGGCGGGCGCAGAGACTCGGGGGGAGCTGACGCGTCTGATAGGTAGCGCGGAACCGCCACAGCGCGCGATTTGCGATCCCTCACGCCACCTCAGTGCCTTCTTCGAATCTGCTGACGCCCTACTCGGCGGATGACCGCGCAATCGACACGAGCCTGATGCGCACCCTCGCTCGGCATCGGGGATGGAACGCGCTGACAATTGTCGGACTGTTGATTGGCGGTGTGCGTCTTGGCCTGACGGCGATTCCGCTCGCGGCGGCGGCGGCCGTGCTCGCCACGGCACTGGTGCTGAATGGGGCGCTCGCGATACTCGGGAAACTCCGACCGGCACGGTACGCATGGTTACGGCTCGCATACGTGACACTCGATATGCTGCTCATTGGCGGCATTGTCTACACGCAGGGCGCTCCGGCCTTCGTCATGCTTTACCTACTGGCGCTCGTGCCATACGCACTCTCGCCAGGCAGAGCGATCGTCTACATCGGCACCATCGCATCCGGCGTCAGTTTCTTGGGCGCCAGCTGGGGCTATCGACTCGCGCATCCGGCACAGGCAGCGCCGTGGGCACTCGTGATTGGCACCGCCACGCTCTTGCTCGTCACCGCATTCCAGTTGCTGCGCGCGATGAACGATGTGATCACCCGGGCACGGGCAACACGCCGGGACCTGGCTCACACCGAATCGCACGACGAGGCCGGACAGTCGAGTGACGACCTTGGCGCACTGGCGCGACGATGTCATGCGGAACGCCACGCCCTGCGCGTGCTGGCTGAATGCACAACCAATGAGGCCGACGCGCTGACCGCCGTGGTCGCGCACATGCACCTGGACGCGCAGGCCATGCAACTGCGAGCGCGCGACGTCGCCGCGAACGCTGAAGAGCTCACCACCGAGATTGCACAAGCACGTCGCCACGCCACGGATGGCGTGCTCGTTGGCCAGCGAGCAAGAGAAACAGCTGACGCCACGCGCCTCAAGGCCGATGCAACCGCTGATGCCGCAACGGCGGTTGACCGCGCGGCGGCGGCGAGCCGCGAAGCAATCGAACGCGCCGCGCATACGTTGCTGCGCGTCGGGCAGAATGTTGATGCGTCCGTGACGCAGGTGCGGCGTCTGGCGCCAGCGTCGGAACGTGTTGGCGAATTTGTTGCGACCGTCTCGCGCATCGCACGTCAGACCAACTTGCTGGCGTTGAATGCGGCGATCGAAGCCGCGCGGGCCGGTGAACAGGGCCTCGGATTCGCCGTGGTCGCCGACGAAATTCGCAAGTTGGCCGGCGAAAGCGCGCTGGCGGCAAAGGTGATTGCAACAACAGTGCAGCGTGTGCGCGACGATATCGACAGTGCAGTCGGTGCCATGGACGCGACGGCACGCGAGGTGGCGGACGCCAGCATCATCGCGCGCGACGCCACGCGGGCGCTCGGCGCGATGGTTGACGGGATCAGCCGCATTGCGGTGGATGGCAGCGAAGTGGCGGCCTTGGCGAACACACAAGCCGCGTTGTCCAACAGTGTCGCTGATGCGTTCGACGGGTTGGAACGCGCCGCCGAACGCGCAGCGGTTACAGCGCGAACGACGGCGCGTGCCGCAACCGCGCAGCGCACCAGCATCGACAATTTGACCCTCAACGCGACCCTGCTGTCACACAGCGCGGCGCGGCTCCGTCACGCGGTTCCGGGGGTGCCCGACGATGGCGTCGACGTCGCACCGCGCGGCGCGCTTCAGAGTATTCCGCCTGCGCACGGCGACGCCAGCGACGAGATCAGCGACACGCCGACGCCAACGCGCGCGGCAGCGTAGCACGGCAGCGTAGCACGGCAGCGTACCACGGCAGCGTACCACGGCAGCGTACCACGGCAGCGTAGCACGGCAGCGTAGCACGGCAGCGTAGCACGGCAGCGTAGCACGGCGAACATCAGCTGCGCAACGCACTCCATTGCGGCGTGGTGACGAAGGGTTCAAATCGATGCAAGATGTCCCGATATGGCAGGACGAGGTCATTGCGCATGCGGTTGAGCATGCGCTCGCCATCGAATGAACGACGGAACTCCAGGGCGGTGCACGACAGCACGGTCTGTACGTGCCGCGAGAAGCTTTGCGGAGAGGAGTACTCGAGGTAGTTGGCAACGTGCGTGATGCTGAGCCCCGCGTTTTCAAAAAGGCGAGCCGCTCGCACCAAGCGTGCGGCGGCCAGGTAGCGCTTTGGCGCTGGTAACTTGGCGCGGAAGAATCGACTCATGAACGTGCTGGGGAGGACGCCGGCTGCGCGCGCAAGTTGCCGCACGGTGGTCACGCCCGTCGCCGCGCGGAACAGGCACTCGAAAAAGCGCTGACAGTCCACTGGAACGCCGAGTAGGTCTTCGCGGATGCGGGCGATGGCGAGCTGTTCGATGCTGCCGTCGCGCTCGTTGCTGACCAGTTGCCGCAGATCGCGCCACCCTTTGGGATCGCGCACATCGACCAGCGAGTGCACGCCCTGCTGCCCGAGGGCGAGCAGCGAATACGTGGTCTGCGGTTCGTTGGCGGCGAGCAGCGCGACCGCAGGAACGCGCGGAAACTCGCGCACCAGTCGTGCGACCTGCGGCGCGTGTTGCGTTTGGTAGCGTGCGACCGACACGATGACGGCCGACACGCGACTCGAGCGCAATTCCGTGAGCACATCGTCGAGACTCTCCCGATGCACTGCGGTGTAGCAGCCTTCGCCCGCCGCGTCCACGCGTTGCTGTTCCGTCGGCGTGAGGAAGGTGGCGACGGCACCATCGGTCCGTACGCGCAGCGACGCAGAAAGCGACACGAGCTGGTCAGTGGACATAAAATCATCTTCTCGCAGCGATGTGTGGTGAGCAATTCCGGATACATGCCCCGACACTACCGGTCACTGTCAGCACGCTGTCAGCCGTTCGCGATGACTCGGGAGCGGCGGCAATGATGTATATTTCAGCACGGGAACGTCGTCGGCCGGACGGTCGCGATGAGACTGGCGCAAGCCGGAATCACCGAGGAAAGTCCGGGCTCCACAGGGCAGGTTGCCAGGTAACGCCTGGGCACACGCGGCGCGAGCTTCGTGTGACGGACAGTGCAACAGAAAGCAAACCGCCGCAGCGAAAGTTGTGGTAAGGGTGAAAGGGTGGGGTAAGAGCCCACCGCGTCAGCGGTAACGATGACGGCTCGGCAAACCCCAGCCGGAGCAAGGCCAAATATGCGGCGAGAGACGGCCCGTCTCGACAACGGCGTCGCAAGACGTCGAGCCGCGGGTAGGCTGCTGGAGCGTTCGAGCGATTGAACGCCGAGAGGAATGACCGTCCGATGTACGCAAGTATGTCGACAGAACCCGGCTTATAGGCCGGCGACCGCCCCGTACTCCTGTGTTATGTATCCTCGCCGTCGTGTATGGCCCATCGCGGTGACACTGTTCGCGCTCATGAGCGCGGGCTGCGCGCGCCCAGCGATCGCGCCGCCGACTCCGGTGGTCGAACCGCCACCGGTGGTACCAGTCGTAGTCGTGGCGCCGACGCGAACCGCCATCACCAACACCGTCCGTGACGCGCGGTACGATGTGCAGACCATCGCGCGCGTGTCGCGCGACAGTGCGGGGCGCAGCACAGAGCAGCGTATCGAAAGTCGGGCGTTGGTGACGGTGTCCTTCCAGCGCACCGCCACCGGCGATCTGCGTGGCAGCGGGCGCATCGATTCGTTCACCGTGCGCGGACCAGCCCTCGCGTTTGATACGGTGAACAAATCGGCGACGCCGGTTCCTGTGAGTTTGGAGCGCATGTTGTTCGACGCGGTACTCGATACGCAAAGTTTACGCGTGGTGGCGCGACCGCTGTTGGCGAATGAATGCGATCGACCGGAGACCGGTGCGATGGCGCTGGCACGCGAAGTGTTGTTGCGCATTCCCTCCAGTGCGCTGGCCGGTGATCGCTGGACGGACAGCACGATTTCTATTGTCTGTCGCACCGGCGTGCCGATCGCCGTTCGTCTGCGCAGTGACTATGCGGTCGAACGCATCGACGAGCGCGCGAACACCGTGCTGCTGCGTCGTACGATGACCATTCGCCTGGACGGCAAGCTCGTGTCTACCTGGCGCTCGCTTGACGTCACCGGCACCGGCACTGGCACGCAGCGCGTCACCGTGGATGCGACCCGGGGTGCCGTCCTGAGTATTGACGGAACAAGCACCGTGACCATGCAAATGACCGACCGGAACCGATCGAATGCGCCACGAACGCAGCGCGTGGTCCAACAGGTCGAGCTTCGCGTTGTGTCGCGCCTATAGTGCGCGACCAATCCCCACTTAGTCCATCAGTCGAAGCGGCATCACCAGACAGAGATACTTCGCCGGATCATCCCAGCCTTCCGGTTCGATTGTCGCGGCGCGCTCTGGCGCCTTGAACGTGAGTCGCACCTGCTCCGTCGGCATGTAGCGCAGGATCTCGAGCAAGTACGTCGCGTTAAAGCCGATGTCGAGCTGATCGCCGGTGTATTGCACGGGTAGTTCGTCTTGCGCCTCACCAAGATCCGGCGTGGTGACACTGAACTTCAGCATGCCACTGTTGAACGACATCTTGATGCGGTGCGTCTGATCGGACGCAATGACGGACATGCGCTTGAGTGCACTGATGAGCGCGCTCTTGTCAGCGAGACAGTAGCGGTCGTTGTCCTTCGGAATGACTTGCTCGTAGTTGGGATACGGCCCCTCAACCAAGCGTGTAAACACGGACGTGAACGGAGAACGGAAGCCAAGGTGATTGTCGCCGCGCGCGATTTCGAGTTCCTCTTCCGCGGGGAAAAGTCGCTGCACTTGATCGAGTGCCTTGGGTGGGACGATGAGGTCACCAGCCGGCGCGGTGCTCGACTCCACGGGGAGCTCCATCTTGGCGAGCCGATGTCCGTTGGTCGACACCATGCGCATCCGATCTTCGCGAAGCTCCCACAACACGCCGTTGAGAATCGGTCGTGATTCTTCCGTGCTGACCGCGAACGATGTGTGCTTGATGAGCTTTTGCAGCTCACCGGATTTGACACGCCACGACTCGTTAAACCGCACACTCGGAAACGATGGGAACTCGTCACGCGGTAACCCAAGCAACTTGAACTTGGATCGTCCGCACTCGAGCGTTACACGCTGCTCACCACTCGCGGAGATTTTGACGGGCGACGGCGGTAGCTCGCGCGCAATCTCGCTGAGTTTCTTGGCCGGTATGGTGATGGCGCCTGGCGTTTCGACATCAGCGACTACTTCCGTGCTGACTGCGATGTCGAGATCGGTGGCAGATAGCCGAATGCCACGCTCGGTTGTCTCGACAAGGAGATTGGCGAGGACAGGCAGGGTGGTCTTTGCCGGAACTGCGGCAGTAACGGCCTGGAGTCCCTCAAGGAGTTTTTCGCGAGAGATCGTGAAGCGCATGCCCGTTCTGTGGAAGGACTGCTGTTAGTAGTACTCTTAGATAAAAAACAGGTAGTAGCAGTAGAGCATGTGGAACTGTCTATAGACGCCGCAAAGTACGTGTTGTGAAAGGCTTTCGCCACGTCCAGTCATGTGCATTCGATGTCGACTGGTCGCAAATCTCCGCATGCGTCCACGTGACCGCGCCTTCATGTTGTGGACGGATGTGGAGGAGTGGGGGCTTACGTGCCAAGCAGACCGGTTGTCCGCAGGGTTTCCAACATCGTCCGCACCTTGAGCACACGCGCCGCAAACAGCGGGTCGATCGCGCTTTCGTCGGTCACCCGGTCCAGCGAATGAATCACCGTCGAGTGGTCGCGTCCGCCGAAGGCATTCCCGATTTCGACCAACTGGAGCGCCAGCAATTCGCGGCAGAGGTGCATGGCGACCTGACGCGGTACGGTGAGCTGTTTGGTGCGCGTCTTCGATCGTAGCCCGTCTGGTGTCACGCCCCACTCGCGAGACACGACTTGTTGAATGGTGGCGACGGTGATGGCGGTCGGTGGCGCCTCAGCGAACTCCGCCGACGATGCGCCCCGGAGTTTGTCGCGCAGCGCCTCCCGGGCAAGCTCGACGGAAATCTCCCGATGCTTGAGCGAGGCATACGCCAGCAGCTTGATGATCGAGCCTTCAAGTTCACGCACCGAGGATTTCACGTGCTGCGCGATGAACTCGATGACCTCGTCCGGAATGGTCAGTTCGAGATGATCGAGACTCGCCTTTTTCTTGAGAATGGCGATCCGGTGCTCGAAGTCGGGCAAATCGATATTGGCGACCATCCCCCACTCGAAGCGCGACACGAGTCGCGACTCCAATCCTGGAATGTCTTTCGGTGGCCGGTCTGAGGTGAGCACGACCTGCCGACCCGCCTCGTAAATCGCGTTGAAGGTGTGGAAAAACTCTTCTTGCGTCCCCTCCTTGCCTTTGAGGAACTGGACATCGTCGACGAGCAGGAGGTCGATCTCACGAAAGCGTCGACGGAAGTCCCCCATTCCGCCGGTCTGGATCGCGCTCACGAACTCGTTGGTGAATTGCTCGGTGCCGACATAGGCGAGGCGCAGCGTTGGCGTGCGGCGCAGGAGTTCATGCGCGATGCCCTGCATGAGGTGCGTCTTGCCC
>JANMKU010000071.1:0-2307 GCA_031372205.1 Gemmatimonadaceae bacterium
GGCGGCGCGCGCGAGTTCAGCGAAGCCTGACATGGTCCAATTCTGGAGTGCGACGGCAAATCATACTCCGAGTCGGAGTAAATTGACTCACAGTAGATGAGTGTAGTATGCTCATCCTATGACTACACGCCTCCAAGTGCCGCTTGAAGACGACGAGTTCACTGAGATCCGGCAGGTCGCAGCGCGGCACCGGATGACCGTCGCCGAGTGGGTGCGGCAGTCGCTGCGAGCCGCCCGTCGCCACGAGCCGACGACGGATGCACCGAAAAATCTCGCGGCTGTTCGTGCAGCGTTTCGCGGCGCGTATCCCACGGCAGATATCCAACAGTTGCTCGCGGAGATTGAAGAGGGATATCTCATGAAGCCTCGCGAGTGAGTTTCGTCGATTCGAACATCCCGATGTATCTGGTGGGCGCCCCGCATCGGCACAAGGACACGGCTCTGCGCCGGCCGATGCGTTGCTCAACTCCTCAGCTTTGACGCGGGCTTCGACGGTGTGCGCGGTATCGAGCGCATCGGGCCATAGCGAGCATACAGACAAGGTCGCCATACACCACCCGAGGGACAGCACATGATCGTGACAACCTTGCGCAATGGACGACGTGGGTTGTGTGCGCTGTTCGCAGGCACCATAGCGGTGTCCGCCATATCGATGTCGTGCGCGCACCCGAGACCGCAGTTGGTGTCAGCATCGCGCGTACTGCCACCAGGTGTCGAAGCGATCTCCCTGTTGGGTGACACGCTGCGCACGTTGCCGCTCGCCCCCGCGGTGCGCACCCGCTACGAACAGCAGCTCGCTGAGGCCAAGCGTGCGTACGATCACACGCCAACCAATGTCGATTCGATCATTTGGTATGCACGCCGACTCGGTTATCTCGGACGATTGCGGGAGTCCATCGCCGTCTACTCGCGCGGTGCATCGCTGTACCCGAACGATCCGTGGATCTATCGTCATCGCGGACACCGCTACATCAGCGTACGAGAATTCGACAATGCCACGCGCGATCTGGAGCGAGCCGCACGGCTGGTCGAAGGGAAACCCGATGTCGTCGAGCAGGATGGTCAACCGAACGCGGCCAATCAGCCCATCGGCACGCTGCACTCCAACATCAATTATCACCTCGCGCTCGCCTACTACCTGAAGGGCGACTACGCGAAGGCGCTGCCCGTGTATCGGCGCGAGCTAAGCGATTCGCGGAACGATGACCGCAAGGTGTCCATTGCCCACTGGCTGTACATGTCACTGCGACGCCTTGGACGTGACGCCGAAGCGGCGCAAGTTGCGGCGCAATTCACGCCGGACATGCACGTCGTGGAGAACGCACGGTATCACCAGTTGATGCTGATGTACCGCGGACTGGTATCGTCCGATTCGGTGCTCACCATCGGGCCCAACGGGCAGATGGCGGTCACCGATGCAACCGCGGCGTATGGGCTCGCCAACTGGCACTGGTACAACGGGCGTCGGGCCGAAGCGGAAGCAACGTGGCGTCGCATTCTCGCGGGCGGGCAGTGGGGCGCGTTCGGGTACATCGCGGCAGAGACGGAGATCGCGCGATTGCGGCCGTAGGATCCGACGCGCGCCGCCCCGGCGAGTGCAGGTGGCGCTATCTAGCCAGTCACGCGTGCGCCTGATACCATTGGCGCTCTCAGACCACTCGAAGTGAGGATAACAATGAAGCGAATCGTCGTTGGCGTACTGCTTCTCGCCGCACCCCTGCAGGCACAAGACACCGCGGCTGCTGGTGGTCGCGGTGGCGGGCGTGGCGTGATCATCACGGACACTGCGCGTGCGAGGTCGCTGTTCGTCAGCAAGGCCACCGCCGACCTGGCCGGCTGCGGCGCCAACTGCGACCGCGACATTCGTCAGCGCATCCAAACGGACAGTGCCTATGCGGCACGCGCGAAAGGCGTGATGGACTTCAAGCTCGTCACGTACAAGAGCCGCGTAGATGGTCTGGAGATTCCGGCATATCTGTTTGCCCCGCTCACCAAGAAGGCAACAAAGCACGCTGCCCTGGTGTGGGTGCACGGTGGTGTGCATTCGAACTGGGGTCTGTCCATGTGGCCCTTTGTGAAGGACGCCATCGATCACGGGTATGTGGTGATCGCACATGTCGGTGGGCGGGCGAGCCGGGGTCCCTCGACTGCGCACCGCGCCGCCTTCGCCCGCCGCGGTGCTCCGCTCGGGATGACACCGCGTTTGATGGATTTCAGCCGGCTGTCAAACCGCCACCGCACCGCCGCAAAAATCGGTTGAGCGCGGGGCGCTTCGCACGGAAGGTCCGCGCCGCCGTGCTCACCGCC
>JANMKU010000122.1:0-1289 GCA_031372205.1 Gemmatimonadaceae bacterium
CCCACCAGCGCGATCGTTTGCCCGGGTGTGGCGCGAAAACTCACGTCACGCAACACCCATCGAGGTGTGTCGGCACTCTCGGGCGCTGCCGTCGCCGGAGCGCCGACGATCGCCATATCGCGTGCGGACGTATCATCCGTCAAACCGCCAACATCGTAGGCGAACCACACGTGCTCGAAGCGCACGGTCACGCCCGCGTGGCGTAATGCGTCAACACGCTGACGCCGATCCGGCGTTGGTTCGAGTCCCGGCGCTTCTGCCGTGTCGAGCAGACCGAAAATCCGCTCGGACGCGGCCATCGCGGACTGCAACACGTTGTACTTCTCCGAAAGGTCTTGCAGCGGCTGAAAAAACCGTCGGACGAGTTGCAGAAAGGCCGCGACCGTACCCACCGTCAACGCCTGCTCGGCGACGCGGTAGCCGCTTGCCAGCAGCAGGCTCGCGAGTGCCAGTGTCGTGAGGAATTCGATGGCCGGGAAGTACAGCGCGTATACGGTGATCGACCGCAACTGCGATTCGAGATGCGCGTTGTTGAGATCGTCAAATCGTGCAACTTCCGCGCGTTCCCGGCCGAAGAGCTGCACGATGCGCACGCCTGACAATCGCTCGTTGAGAAACGCGTTCATCCGCGCGATCCGCACGCGGATCTCGCGGTAGATGGTGCGCACCCGGGCCTGAAAGACGCGCGACACGAGGAACACCAGCGGAATCACGGCGAATGATGCGAGCGCCAGGCGCCAGTCGATACTGAGCATCACGACGCTGATCGCGAACAGCGTGAAGAGGTCGCCCAGTCCCGCAACGACGCCGGAGGTGAACAGTTCGTTCAGCGCCTCGACATCACTCGTGACGCGTGTCATCAGGCGGCCCACCGGTGTGCGATCGAAATACGCGATCGGCAAGCGCTGTAATCGCGCAAACAACTCGGCGCGCAGGTCGCGCATGACGCGCTGACCGAGCAAGTTCGTGAATCGCGTCTCACCGAACGCGGCGGCGAACTGCGCCACCAGCATGGCCACATACAACAGCGCCACCTGCACCGCCAACGCGGCATTCTTGCTCGGCAGCACACGGTCAATCACCCACCGTGTGAGCAACGGTCCCGACAGCTGCATTGCCGCTTCAATAGCGATGAGCACCAAGGCACCCAGCACGAGCGCCCGATACGGACGGACGTACTGCATGAGTCGCCGAACCAGTCGGGCGTCGTAGGCCTTGCCTACCGCATCATCATCCGCACTATGGGCCACCATGCCATGTGAATGTAATTGGCGCGCCCGATAGTTTTC
>JANMKU010000149.1:0-12119 GCA_031372205.1 Gemmatimonadaceae bacterium
CACGACCCGGGTCAGGACCACTGTTGTATGCTCGTCGTGTCCGCCCGGCCCCAGTTGACGCCCCTCCCAACGAACCTAGCGTCGCAGGCGAACCCGACCTCGACTTGCCATGGGTGACGGCGTATCTGGTTGACGACGCGGAGCTAACGCTTCTACCGTCCGAGCCGCTCCGTGTGCCGCCGGTGGCATTGGAGGCACCGACTCCACAGTCCGATGCTAGTTCGACGCCGAACTACAGCAGGGTCGTTGAAAACAGGATCGTCGAAAATTGGTTGCTGCAGGACACGGCAGCCAAGCTGTCTGAATTCTCCGCAAACCCACACGCGTTCGTCCGGGCCAACGTGCGGGACATCGAGCACAGCACGCCCATGTTTGCCTGGCGTGACGAAGACCTGCCGATGACCATGTCGGCGGCAAGCAGGAACGGATACGATGCCAGCGATTCGGCTGCGCTGACTGTTGAGACGGTGGGGTTGCCCGACACCAGAGAGGTCGCGGCCTGCGTACTGGAGTCATTGGCTACCCGTGTTCGGGCTGGTCACGTGGATCTACCGTCACATACGTCTGATCTGAATGAAGCCGCTGTGCTGGCTGCGGTGCTTCTCGCACTCTTGAGCATGCCGCAGTAGTATGGAAGCGGGGCATGAACGTGGCGGAGGCGTCGCCCCGCTTATCCGGCGTTTCCATGTTCATGGAACGGTGCAGGGCGTCGGCTTCCGATGGTTTGTGCGCCAAAGCGCGCGGCCGCTCAACTTGGCGGGTATCGTGAGGAATGAGCCCGACGGCAGCGTTTCCGTGGTGGCCCAGGGTTCGGATGATGCGTTGCGTGCGCTCCAACGTGCGCTATGTCGCGGGTCGGCCGGTTCGCGGGTGCAGCGCGTGGACTGCAGCGACGTCTCGGCAGACTCGTGTGAGGTGCTTCCGCTGCCGTTTGTCATCGAACGTTGACGATGGTCACGTGCCGTCCGGGATCGCTGTACATTGTGCGGCATGAACCACGAACTCCAGCAACGCATTCGAGCGCGGGTTCGAGACGTGAGCGACTTTCCGCGTCCCGGTGTTTTATTCAAGGACATCACGCCGCTTCTCGCTGATCCCGTGCTGTTTCCTGATGTGATTGCGGCGATGGCGCGTCCATTCCACACGCCGCAGGTCACCCATGTGGTGGGGATCGAGAGCCGGGGATTTCTTTTTGGAGTGCCGATCGCCTTGGCGCTCGGCGCGTCATTTGTGCCGGCGCGGAAGCCGGGGAAACTCCCGCGCGTCTCGGTGCAGGAGTCTTACGATCTCGAGTACGGACGTGATGCGTTGGCGATACACGCGGACGCCTTCAGTCGTAGTGATCGCGTGCTGCTCGTTGACGATGTGCTGGCCACTGGCGGAACGGCCGCGGCCGCTTGCCGGATCATTGATCGCATGGGCGGTGATCTGGTCGCGGTCGTGGTGCTCGCCGAAATCGTCGCGCTCGCGGGTCGCGCGACGTTGCCAACCCGCCGGATTGAATCGCTCATCCAGTACTGACGGCAGGAGACGACTAGTCGATCGTCAGGCGAAGTCGATACTTTTGGGACTGGCCCCCGTAGCTCAGTTGGATAGAGCAGCAGTTTCCTAAACTGTTGGCCGGAGGTTCGATTCCTCTCGGGGGCACTCCGTGTACCGCTCAGCCGAACAGCCTTCCACCTACCGACGGTGACCGATGGTTCAGCCAACAATGCATGTGGTAATCCGATCGGTGCCGGGTGGCCTTGTCACGGGGTGTAGGCGTTCAGTTGTCGCCGCGGTCGGTATTGTCGTGTTCGCCGGTTGTACCACCTCGGAATCCAGTCCGACTACAGGCCCAACCACGCTCCACGGTACCGTGTCCGTCCAGACCGAGTCTGGTATCGCCAAGGCTGCGGGGCGAGAGGTCGTACTCAGCAAGCCCGACTCCGCTGCCGTGGCCGCCGCGGAATTGGTGTGCACCCGGGCAGGGGAGCTGAAGGAGCGACTTCGTTTGCGCGTCGCGGGGCAACGAGCGGTCCTCGCGACCGAACTCCCGCTGGAAAAGCAGATCCAGGTGTGGGGCGAGTACCTGACCGAGGGGGTGCGCGCGGCGCTTGAGTTCCAGCAGCCACGAGTGGCGGCCGCGGTCACCGATGGCAATGGGGCGTTCACCTTCGCCGACATACCGGCAGGCGTTTATGTGGCGACGACCAACATGGTGACGCCGACGGCGAAATACGCATGGACTGGGATCGCCGACGTCAAAGCACACGTGGTCAACACGCTAGACCTCGGGAACAGCGTGGCCACCGGATCGACGGTGTGCGCGGCAGTGGCGGAGATGCATCAGCGATTGGTTGGCGCCCGCTAAGGTGAGTGAACAGAACGAACCGCTCGTCGCGACTATCCAATAGCGGCGAAGCCGAATAAATTTTTAGGCTACCTTGGTCCGGCCAAGCTTGTAGGTCTGGCTTTCCACAACTCTCGCAGGTTTCCGCATGGCGCAGGCACCACGGAGCACGGCCTCCTCGCTCGACCTCTCCGAAGATCCGATCGAAAACGCGACCGCATGGTTCAAGGCGAATCAGAAGCCGACACTGTATGTGCTTGGCGCCGTTCTGGTGACCACGGCGGCGATCTACCTGTATCGCGTTACAAATGCGAATACCCGTGAGAAGGCATCAGCCGCGCTGTACCAAGCAGAGGGGCCTCTCGCCGCAGGTAAACTTGCGGACGCCCAGGCGGCTCTGCAAAAGGTGGCGACGCGCTATGCGAGCACCTCGGCGGGCCAGCAGGCGGCATTGCTCTTGGCGCAGGTGTTCTATGACCAGAAACAGTACGACGCGGGGATCAAATCGCTCGAGGCCGCTGTCGGCGGTGCAAGTCCCGACTTTGCTGCGTCGATGGAAGGGCTTATCGCCACTGGCTACGACGCGAAGGGCGATTTCGGAAAGGCCGCGGAACACTTCGCCAAAGCGTCCGGGCTCGCGAAGTTTGCCTTGGACAAAGGGCAGTACCGGGCGTCGCAGGCCCGCAGTTTGATGAGCGGAAACAAGCTTGACGATGCCAAGAAGATCTGGGAAGATCTGGCGTTGGACGAAGGCATGGCCGTGGCGCAGGAGGCCAAGGTGCGACTGGGCGAAATCGCTGGGAGTGCTAAATAACGCTTGACGCGCAGGTGGTGGTTGATATGGCGGTCCGATTCGGGCCGCCATTTTTTCGGCTGTCGCGTTCCTGTCGTACACACCAGCCGTTCGCTGCGTGCGTGCATTCCGCTAAGCCGCCAGTAGGCGAGCGCTAACGCACCAGAACCAAGGCACCAAGCGCTAACGTCAGTCTCCAGTAATGCGTATAATACATGTTATGTAAACCAATGATGGTGGATAACTGTGGGAAAACTTCGTCTGCCAGACAGCTTGCGTAGACTGCGGCACATCGCAACTGAATGATAATTATACGCTTACGCGAGTAACACGAAGTACTTCCTCACCACGGGTGGCACGAATCTGTGGCGATATGCACCTGTCCACATGAATTTGCCGAGATTTGTTCGCAGATAGTTACTGGCCGATGAGTGTCGCGATTCGACCTCGAAACACGATGCGACCCTCGCCACGCAGCGTTGGCGCCAGCAGACCGTCAACCGCGGAATGCTTGAACTGAACGGTGAGCTCGCGCCCTGAACTCGTGCGAAGAACGACGGGTGCCTCCGTGTGACCCCACATCACGAGCATGGCCGCGGTCGCCACGGCTCCTGTTCCGCAGGCAAGGGTCTCCCCTTCCACGCCGCGCTCGAAAGTGCGATAGCGCCATGCGCCGCTTGCGTCGCGAGCGACCCAGTTGACGTTCGCGCCGTGGATACCAGACGACGGATGGTTTCGAAGGACGGGACCTCGCTGCTCGACGTCCGCCAGCTCGGTACTATCGCAGAGCACGACGAGATGCGGAATGCCGACGACGGCAAAGCCGATTCGTTGCTCATGGGCGACTCGCGGTATGTTCGCCTCGCTCACGACCCCAGAAACGGTGGGAAGATCAATCTCCGGCACGCCTTTCATCCGGCTGGAGATGATCCCAGATGGCGTTTCCAGCGTCATTCCGGACGCCTTAGCGAGCCCGAGCTCGGCACTGAGCGTCGCTGAGCACAGCGTAGCATTTCCGCAGAGATCAGCCGACGTCCCGTCACTGTTGAAGTAGCGAACGCGGACATCGGCGGTCGGGTGTGCCACCTCAAGCAGGACAAGGCCGTCAGCCCCTATACCATTGTGGCGATTGCAGATAGATCGAATGATTTGAGGTTCCGTGAGAATGTCACACGGAGCAAACCGTGCATCAAAAAATGCAAAGTCGTTCCCTGAACCCGTCATCTTGGTGAAAGGGACGTTGACGAGTTGAGCGGCCTTCCGGGCGAAGTCATCCATGGCTCTGCACCAGGCGCGTGAATCGATCAGAGCTTGCCGACAATCGCCCACCAGCGGAGTCGCCACACCATCAGAATGGCCTCGCGCACGATGCCTTTGGACATCTTCGATTCGCCCTCCGTCCGGTCGTGAAAGACGATTGGAATTTCCGCGATGCGAAATCCGCGTTTCCAGGCGCGAAAACTCATCTCGATCTGGAAGGCGTAGCCGTTGGATCGCACCTGATCAAGCGGAATCGCCGCAAGGACACGACGCCGAAAACACTTGAAGCCGCCTGTTGCGTCTCCCAGCCGAAGACCGGTCACGGCGCGAGCGTACATATTCGCGCCGTAGGACAACATGAGGCGCGTCATGGGCCAGTTGACGACGGTGACCTTTCCATCGCGGTAGCGAGAACCGAGCACGAGATCCACGCCCTTCGCAGCGGCCAGGAACTCGGGAATGTGCGCCGGATCGTGCGAGAAGTCGGCGTCCATCTCGAAGATGTACTCGTAGTCACGCTCGAGGGCCCACGCGAATCCGGCCAGATATGCTTTGCCAAGTCCCTGCTTTCCGGCGCGATGCAGCACATGGATTCGCGGCTCCGACGCAGCTAACTCATCAACGAGGTGACCCGTACCGTCCGGCGAGTTGTCATCGACGACGAGCACCTCAAGACGAGAATCCTGACCAAGAATTCGAGGTAGGATCCGGGTGATGTTCTCGCTCTCGTTGTACGTCGGAACGATAACAAGACCTCGCTCACCGATCGCCAGAGAACCTCGCTCTGGCGTCGCGATGCGGCTCATTGGGTGCCGCCGGTCACGGAATCGTCTGACTCGCGTGGACGGCGAGGGAAGCACACGGTCACGCTCTTCTCGGGATGATTGGACGGTCGGCGCGACCGTCGCTCGGGAAAATCGCGACGCGTCGTGGTAAGGACAACCGGCCTGCACATTTTTACATCGGCCGGACGATCAACCCTCACCAGTCGTGCGAGCCGAAGACGGCGTAAACGGCAGGGAAACCAATCCCGGAAGTACCTCCAGAATCGTCAACCACCCGCGTGAGGCGAGGGCCAGGAAGGTGGCCTCTGGCACGTGGGCCAAACCAAGCGAGACAAGGAGGCCGGTGAGAATGAACTCGCGCACACCCAATCCGCCTGGAGCATAGAGCGCGAGGTAGCCGATGACGTAGGATGCGGTATATGCGGCGATGAACATCACTGGTGTGCCGATGATTTGTGGTGTGACGCCGTGCGCGAACGCCATGAAGGCTAGTCCGTATCCGATCCATGCGAGCACATTGATCAGTGTCGCGGACCAGATCGTTCGCGGACTGAGGTGGGCGACCACGGGTGGCAACCCGCGCCATCGGGCAACCCGCTCAAGGACCGGCGGCAGCACCCATGGCAGTGTCAGTACGCCAATCAGGAAGACGGCTCCACCACACAGGGCCAGCGTTCGCACGTACGCGTCGAAGGTCCGCAAAACGCTAGACCCGCTGAGCGCCACGACGCCAAACCCTGCACCAAGATTCAGGAGCGTGCCGAGCAATGCGGCCCCGGCGGCGGCGACGCTAGATCCGCCTTCGCGTTGAGTGAGCACGCCCATCGCACCGATCGACCACAGCTTTCCTGGCACGTATTTCCCGAGCCCGGAAATGGTCCAAATTCGCACCGCCGCACTGAATCGTAGGGGGCTTCCCCAGCCGCCCAGCACCAAGCGCCAACTTTGCACCAGCGTACCGTGCACAAGGAGTACGAGGAGACCCGAGAGCACGACCCAGCCCCAGGCGACATGCGTCTGCAGCGCCACGGCGCGGACCTCGCCCCACTGCCGACTTAACGCCCGTCCGACGAAGGTGAGCGTCGTCACGAGCAACAGCAGTTGAACGACCCTCCCCCAGCGGCTTGAACGCGACTCAGGTGCCATGCACGGCTTCGGCATAGAGCGAGCGGTACGTCGTGGCCATGGTCCCCGGTGCGAAGCGTGCGAGCACCGCGTCGCGGGCGTTCCGGCCACGTGCCGCGGCTTCCACGGGGTGGTCTATGCATTGGCGGAGGGCATTTGCCAGTGCGTCAATGTCGCCGGGTTGAACGAGCATTCCTCCTTCATGTGCGCGCACAACGTCGGGCAGACCGCCCGACGCATATGCAACCACCGGTGTGCGGCACAGTTGGGCTTCGACGGCAACCAGACCAAGTCCTTCGTCCGTTGACGGCATGGCGACGACTACGGCAGCGCGATACAGCGATGCAAGCGCAGCGACCGTCTGTGCGCCGAGCCAACGAACTCGGGGCGCGACGCCGAGTGCGTGCGCGAGCGATTTGAGCGACACGGCATCGGGTCCGTCGCCCGCCACAGTGAGAATCACATCGGTCATCGCCGGGTGCGCGAGCGCGTGCAATAGATCCGCCAGTCCCTTCTGGCGATTCAGTCGGCCAACAAACAGGACGCCGGCACGTGGTGCGTTCGCGTCTGTTCCGACGTCGTCAAACTGCCGCGTGTCGACAGGCATTGGCGCGACATGCACGCGCAGACCGCCAGTCACAACCGACGCAATTTCGGCTAGCCACGACGAGACCGCCGTTCGAACAGCGACTCGGCGCAAGACGGCTTTCATCAGCGCGCGCGCCGCCCATGTATTTTGTGCGAGTCTGACATCGGATCCATGCATCGTCAGCACCACTGGTGGTTGCGGGGCCGCGCCGAAGAGCGCCAGGCCGGACGGAAACCACCAATGCACGTGCAGCACGTCGTACGGATCACCGGCAAGGGTCGCGCTACGGATTGCGTGGTGCGTCGCGCGGCGCGTCGCGCGGAGGAGTCCGAGCAGAGCCCATCGCGCGGGCCAAGACGAGCGAACCGCTTCGGCCATCGTCCCGCCGTACGCCAGTGTCATGTTCGCTTCGCGTGCGTAGCGCACGCGATGGATCGCAATTCCTTCGACGTTGTCGAATTCCTGGAGACCAGCACCACCAGGCGCGATCACATCGACCCGCACGCCGGCGGCCTCAAGTGCGACGGCGAGACGCAATACAAATGAGCCGGCGGCGTCACCGGAATGCCGAGGAATATTATGCGTGACGAACAGGACGCGCACGGAGCGCCGCGCTAGCGCGCGTCGTACGACGACGCGACGTTATCGCCCGCCGATGCATTGATCGCGCGGCTCTCGCCGGCACGTCGAGTACTCTCAAGTTCGCGGCGCAGTTCACGAACTTCGGCCCGCTGTTGGGCAATCTGTTCGCCAAGCAATCCAGTCGCCAAGAAGACTGAGCCGAGCACGAGACAGGTTTGCACGACGGTCCACACCCAACGCTGCCCCTGCCCTGTTGCCGCCAGCCAACCGAGTGCGCCAACGCCACTGAAAAAACCGACGGCGAACAGCGCGGCACCGAGCATGCCGAACGCCAGCAACGGCTTCTGGCCGAATCGCAGTTCAAACCAGACGGCGAGCATATCCAGGACGCCGATTGGAATGCGCGAGAATCCGAACTTCGAGCGACCTGAATGTCTCGGATAGAGCGCGATCGGGATTTCTGAGACTGTGAACCCCTGTGCGGCAGCGAGGACAATCATGTAGCGATGGAAGTCCGGTCGCATCGGCAGCGCTGCCATGATCTCCCGTCGATACGCCTTGACGTTGTTGAGGTCGCGTACGGGCACGTGAAACAGGGCGCGACTCAGCCGATTGTAAATGCCTGAAACGAAGGCCTTTTCGTAGCGGCCCTGTTTGTAGCCCGTGACCATGTCTGACGCACCAGCCAGTATCGGCGCGACGAGTCGCGGAATGTCTTCCGGCTTAAACTGCAGGTCTGCGGGATAGAAGACCAAAATGTCCGAGCGTGCGTGTAGGTATCCCGTTCGCAGCGCCTCCGCGATGCCGCGCTGTGACCGGTGTCGCACGGGTCTGAGAAACGGATACCGCTCCGTGAGTTCCTGAAGCAACGCCCACGAGCCGTCCGTTGACCCGTCATCCACGACGATCACTTCGTACTGCACATCCTGCGTCTGAAACGTCTCGTCACACAATTGCAAGAACAGCGGCAGATTTCCTGCTTCGTCTTTTGCGGGCACGAGCACGCTGACGTCGGCGGTTTTGGCCGGCGGTCGCATCGGGTGTGGGCGCACCGTCGAGAGCCCGGTCACGAAAACGTCAACGATTCAAATGCGCTTGCGCATCCGCGCGGGCAGCACGCCGAGCTGGTCGCGATACTTGGCCACGGTGCGCCGGGCAATCTGCACGCCGGTTTGCAGCAGGATTTCAACGATCGCCTGGTCGGTGAGTGGGCTCTTGGCATCTTCGCCGCTAACCATCTTCTGGATCTGGTCCTTGATGCCGCGGGCGGACACATCATCGCCGTCCGATGTTGACAATCCGGATGAGAAAAAGTACTTCAGCGGCAGCACGCCGCGAGGGGTCTGGACGAACTTCTCATTCGTCACCCGACTCACGGTCGATTCGTGCATGCCCACCGCTTCGGCGACTTCGCGGAGGGTTAGTGGGTGCAGCGCTTGCACACCGCGTTCGAAGAAATCATGTTGCCGGTCGACGATGTAGTGCATCACCTTGAGCATCGTTTGCCGGCGCTGTTCGATGGCTTGAATCATCCAATTCGCCGAGTTGAGCTTGCTGGCGATGAAGTCCTTGCTTTCGGTGTCGAACTGCTTTTTGTCGCGGGCAATTTCCGTGTATGCGCGCGACAGTTTCAGACGCGGGAGATTGCCATCGTTGAGGAAGATGTGATACTTGCCATCGAGCTTATCGATGACGAGGTCCGGAATGACGTAGTTGTCACTGCCTGCGGAGAATCGCAGACCCGGCTTCGGCAACAGTTTCCCAATCTCGTCGGCGGCCGCCTGCACGTCGAGCGCACTGACGTTGAAGCGTTTGGACAGTTCGGTCCATCGATGCGCCGTCAGTTCGTCGAACGCTTGCTCCACCAGCAGGTGTGCCAGTGAGCTCGCCTGTCCCGCCGCCCGGAGTTGCAGCAGCAGACACTCGCGCAGGTCGCGTGCGCCCACCCCTGGTGGGTCGAGATCCTGAATGATGCTGAGCATGGCCAGCATTTCTTCATCGCCAAACGGGGCGACGTCCACATCGGTCTCCCGTTCTTCCGATTCACGCTGCAGCAGTTCGTTGACCCCGTCGCGGATCGTATCGAGCGAGCAGGCAAGATACCCATCATCGGAGATGTTGCCGACGAATTCATCTGCCAGGAACGCCTGGCGCGGCGACAACTCCAGCAGGGCCAGCTGCTCCGTCAGGTGATCTGAGAGGTGTCGGGTCTCAACGGTGACGGGTTCGAACCACTCGTGCTGCTCACTTTCTTCGCGCTGCCCACCGGTTTCGAAGCCATCCAGCAGCACCGCCTCCCAGTCGACGTCGTCATCGCCGGTTTTCTCCGGCTCGTTTTCGGCCAACACTTCGGGCTCGGACAAGTTCTCCGGTTCCGGCGTCTCGTCCGAATCCGACGTGTCGTCTTCCTCATCGTCTGCTTCAACGAGTTCAAGGAACGGATTCGTCAGCAACTCCTGTTTTAGGTGCTGCTGCAGGTCCAGGAGCGGCATGTACAGCAGATCCATCGCCTGATAGAGGCGTGGATTGACCTTGAGCTCCTGACGCAGCCCCTGGTTCTGTTGAAGGCCAGTTCTCATGTGGTCAATGCCCCCTCTTCGGCTTCGGCGAAGCGCGAGCGAAGTCGCGCTGTCAACGTCGGCCCTAGGTAGATCCTGGCGACCGTATCATCAAAGACGAGTTCACGTACTGTGCCTGAGACTTTGACTTGTCCATCGAACATGATGTAGGCGCGATCGACGATGTCCAAGGTCTGTTCAACGTTGTGGTCACTGATGAGCACGCCAATGCCGCGGTGGCGCAGTCCTGCGACAATGGTTTGGATGTCATGCACGGCAATGGGATCAACGCCGGCAAACGGTTCGTCCAACATCATGAACTTGGGTTCCGTGACCAGGGCCCGTGTGATCTCCAGTCGACGACGTTCTCCGCCTGAGAGCTGGAAGGCGCGGCTGCCCCGCAGATGTTTGATTCGCAGTTCATCGAGCAGCGTTTCCAGCCGTGCTTTGCGTTCGGTTCCCGACAGGGGCAGCGTCTCAAGGATGGCGAGAATGTTCTGTTCGACCGTGAGTTTGCGGAAGATCGACGGTTCTTGCGAGAGGTAGCCGATACCGTGGCGCGCCCGTTCATACATGGGCATGCTGGTGATGTCTTTGCCATCCAAGCGGATCACCCCGGCCTGCGGTGCGATCAACCCGACCAGCATATAAAATGTGGTGGTTTTTCCCGCACCATTCGGTCCAAGCAGTCCAACGATCTCGCCCTGCGCTACTCGCAGCGCCACGTCGTTCACGACACGACGACCGCGATAGATCTTGACCAATGCGCTTGCCTCGAGCACCGAACTTGTAGCTGGGACCTCAGGCACGGCCGCTGACGTGCGTGGCTGCGCCGCGTCGTCGCCGGTAATACGCAGCAGGCGCGTCACGTCGTCGCGGTGCGCTCTAAGTTCGGCCCAGAGCGACGATTGCAGAGCTATGCGCGCATCCGGATTTGTCCGGCTCTGGTCATGCCGCTCTATCGCGCCGACGTCGGCGAGGCGAGGGAGGAGCGCGGTCGCAAGGTGCGTGCGCACGTCTTCAAGCGACAGCCGATTGGCTTCTCCTATCGCGTCACCCTTCTCGGCCTCGATTGCGGCGAGGTGTCCTTCGCGAAACCGTGTGGCAATCGCGTGCAGTGGCGCGGTGCCCTGCTCGTCGGCCACGTCGAGTAGCGCTCCAAGTGCCAGTGCCAACGACGGATCACCGGTGGTCAGACGCTGTACTAGGCGGGTGATACCGGGATCGTCTGGCCGGTCGGTGAACGGCGAATCGGTCATGTGCGGCGAAAGGGGTCGATGCGGTCGGGGACAGCTGGCGGATTGCTCGGGGGTTTGCCGGGCGTTTTGACCGGAGGCTTGGGAACAGGCTTCTTCGCCGAGGTCCGGCCCTGGGTCTTGCCCTTCGTGCTGTCGGAGAGACTATCGACCTCTACCGCGAGATACACACCGAAGACGCTGGAGTCGACCTGGACGTTACGAACGGCGCCACTGTCGAAGAGCACCCGGATGGACTGGCCGAGCGCATAATTGATTTCCGGGGGGAACTTTGGCCCGCGCCGTGACGGCACCTGGAAGAGCGAACTCGCGTGTCCGAAGGAGCGGATGTCCCGGATATTGGGTTTCTCCGCGGTGTCCTTCGCGCTGCGCAGTGTGTCGAACTGGGCAAACAGTGAATCTCCACGCAGCACATCGCGGTCGTCCGATCGGATCTTCAGGGTATCCGGCAGCCCAGTCGCAATGGCCTTGCCGAGCGCACGCACTTCTCGGACGCGCTGTTTCGGGAGCCAAATATCGAGCGAGTCGGCCTCAAGTTCCTGCTGTGACGTGCGCGCTTTCGCACGCCCAGTACCGAAAACAAACGCGCGCTCCAGCGCTTGAGCCATCAGTCGCAGGTCGATGCGTTCTGCGCTCAAGCGCACATCCTGGCTCACGGCGCTCGCGGTGTGCAGCGCGACCACCCGTTCCAGTTTGCGATCACGGCTGCTGTACAAATCAATGGTATCGCCGCTGAGCTTGAACGGCTGCTTGGCGTCGGTGTTGGCGACGCGCGCCGTGCGAATGAGCCGTGAACGGCGTCCCACCATGTCGTACGACGCGGAGTCGGAGCGACCGCT
>JANMKU010000171.1:0-34198 GCA_031372205.1 Gemmatimonadaceae bacterium
GCATGTCGGCGCGATCGTTACGAGTGAGCCTTATGGTCGCTGCCTGTCGGCAGTTGACTATGCTTGAAATGCGGTGGCGCCGCCAACCACGGTGCGCACGATCTGTATGTCCTTGATCTTGTCGGTGCTGACGGTGTGCGGATCGTTGGCCAGTACCACGAAGTCCGCCAGCTTGCCCTCGGAGATAGAGCCTTTTAGCGTCTCTTCGCGCGACGCGTACGCCCCGTTGTATGTATTCACTTTGATCGCCTCGTCGACGCTGATGCGTTGGTTGAGCCCCCACGTGGTGCCGTCCCATCCGGTGCGCGTCACCATCCCTTGGATCCCCATCAGCGGCGCGAATGGTCCAGGACTAAAATCCGAACCGGCTGCCGCGACCACCCCGGCGTCGAGCAGTGTACGGAAGGCCATCGACCGTTTCATCAACGCTTCGCCATAGAACGCGAACTTGTCCGGATTGTAGTACGCGTAGGTGGTGAACATGGCAGGAATCGCACCCACGGCTTTGATGCGACGCACCAAGTCGTCGTTGATGAGTGTGCAGTGCGTGATCTTCGGGCGCGCATCCGCCCGCGGGGCCAAGCGTTGCGCACGCTCGACGGCGGTGAGGAACATGTCGATCGCCACATCGCCGTTGGCGTGACAATTGACCTGAATGCCCGCGCGATGCACGCGCTCGATCCATGTGTTGAGTTCATCCTGCGTTTCAGTGATGTTGCCCTTGTATGGCGGTTCCACACCGGCATAGGGAGTGCTCATCGCCATCGTACGCTCCGAGAACGATCCGTCGACGGTGTGCTCCGACGTAGCGCCAAGCTTGATCCACTCGTCACCGAATCCGGTTATCATGCCACTGTTGATCATGGACTCAAGCACCTTGCCACTGGACTCGTAGCTGACACGATGCAGCAGGTCGCCACGCGCGCGCACGGCCTGTAGCGCCGAGAGGTCACCGCCCTGGTGATGCACCGAGGTGAGCCCGTATCGCACAAATTGCTTCGAGATATGCGAAAGCCCATCGCGATCGCGCTGCGCTGTTTGCTCCGCGGTGAACGTGGGCCGTCGACCCACACCATTGAAAACGCTGCGTGCACGATCGGTCACGCGGCCGTTGAGCGCTCCGTTCGCATCGCGATCAAACGTGCCACCTGGTGGGTTTGGCGTTTCCCGTGTGACGCGCGCCAGCTCCAGTGCCTTGCTGTTGTAGAAGGACGTATGGCCGCCGCGATGTTGCACCGCCACCGGATGCTCAGTGGAGACGAGATCCAGATCGTGTACGTTGAGCGGTCGCTTGTCTTTGAGCTTGGTGTCGTCGTGAAAATACCCTTCGACCCACGTACCCGGCGGCGTATCGCGGGCTTTCGCTTTGAGCTTGTCGATGATGCTGCCAATCGTGACAAACTCCACTTCGAACGGGTTCCCAACGAGGACCTCGTACAACAGCGTGCTGCCGCCGGCGTGATTGTGGCAGTCGATGAATCCGGGCACGACGGTCATCTGCTTCGCGTCGAACGTTTGCGAGCGCTTGCCGATGAGGGCCTTGATGTCGGTTGTCTTCCCGACCGCGACAAACCGTCCACCCTTGATCGCAAATGCTTCGGCGCGCGGGAGTGCGGGATCGACGGTGTAGACCTTGGCGTTGAAGACGACGAGATCAGCGTCGGCGTTGCGTGCGTCCGCTGCGGCTGATTCCGTGCTCGACGACCGCGCCCATGGTGGGGTCAGTAGCCCTGTCAATCCAGCAGCGGACAGGCCGAGAAAGCCTCGGCGATTGTGATGGTCGCTCATCGCGCTTCTCCATGTTGGGAACGGGGGGGAGCTGCTGGCCCTTCGCGCACCGATTATGGCATGTGTTGAGGCTGGCGGCGAGAGGAGCGGTAGAACTCGATCACGCGGAGGTGAGCAGAGGCACCGCATTTTTCACGCGGAGGCGCGGAGGCGCGGAGGAACAGCATGGGGCAAAGCAGTCTCCTCGAATTTTCTCTTTTTCATTTTTCATCTTTTCTCCGCGCCTCCGCGCCTCCGCGTGAACCGCAGTTCCTCGCCTGGACTCCCCTAGCGGCTCGGCACCGCAATCTCGAAGAGCCTCGGCCAGTACTTGCCCGTAATCGCTACACGCCGGCGTACCGAATCCCAGGCGATACCATTGGCTACACCGCCACGCGCTGCCACGACTCTCCGCTCATCCGCCGTGAGCAGACCCGACACGTCAATCCACCCGACCACATGCCCAGTCACCGGATCGATGCGTGCAATCAGGTCCGTCTTGTACACGTTCGCCCACAGTTCGGCACGCACCCATTCGAGTTCATTCAGCATCGGGACCGGTCTACCGGCTTCCGTCACGGCGATCCGTCGCACCACCCGAAAGCTGTCCACTTCGATCACGCGAATGCTGCTCGTTCCATCGCTCAGGTACAACAGTGTGCCGTCAGTTGTGAGCCCCCACCCTTCACCCTCGTATTGCATGCTGCCGATGGGTGCCAGCGACCGCGCATCGTAGATGTAGCCCCGTCCAAACTTCCAGGTGAGCTGAAAGACGTGGTGCCCGACCATCGCGATACCCTCGCCAAACTCGGACAACGGCAGCGCGGTCTTCTTCACAATCGTTCCTGTCGTCAAACTGACTTCGCGTACATCAGACTTCTGTTCGATGCCGGTGCTTTCGAGCAAACGTGCGCCGTCAAAGAGCAACCCCTGCGTGTACGCGAACGAGTCGTGCGGAAACGATTGCACAGCTCGGGCGACGCGCCTCGGCGTTGTCGAATCGAACGGCACCGCTGGCGGCTGTTGGTCAGCGTTGGTTGGTGGCGCCACCGTTCGCATGCCGCGTGGCAGGGCAACCGCCTGTTGCGATGTGTCACTATTCGATCCGCTGCACCCTGTCAGACACACCGCACTGACCGCGATCACGGACGTGCGACACGCACTCCACCACGCAGGGCGGAGACTCATCGCGGTGGTTCGAACGGCTGCTCTGTGACCATCGCCCGCCATGCGTTGGCGACCCGTTCCGTCGGCAGCCATGCCGTTGGAACGCCGGGCACCTTGCCGTCACCGAGCAGTGCAAACGTGTACGCCTTCAAGTCGCCGATATAGCCCACGCGCTCCGCGATGGCCCGCGGCGCAGCACCGTCCGCACTGCCGCGCAGCCTAAGGACGTCTTCAAAGAACACGAGGGCGACATCACGCGAGCGACCAACGATGTGCGCCGCGGAGGGTTCGTTGGCCAATGCCCAGAGTGCACCGGCTCGTCGATTCACCGCGAACAGTCCAACGATGGTGTTCGTCCGGAACTCCAGATCTTTTCCGCCAACGAACAGCATGCCCGGCACACTGCGCGCCGCTGCCGGTGCGAGCGCCGTGTAGTAGATGCCGCCTTTGTTGACGACAAATGCCAACACGCGCTCAGGTTTCCACGCAACGAATTCGTAGTTGAACTGACCGCCCGCCGACATGCCCCACAGCAGCAACGGTGCGTTGGCAAGTTCCGGATGCTTCGACTGCGCGGCGAGTGCGCTCAGCCCATCGAGAAACGCCTGTCCAGATCCCTTCGACACGTCAACGTAGTGCTCGATGAAGCCCTGATCGTGCGGCGTGTCCGTGAGCTGACTGGCAACCAACGCCAACCGATGTCGGACCGCAAACTGTCGCCAGACGGTATCCTGCACGGCGTCACGCCCATCGCCGTTCGAGCCTGGCGTGAGCACCACGATACCCTGGATCGCGCGCGAGCCGCTCGGGAGCCACAAGCGAAATGCGGCTTTGTCGAAATTGGCGCCGGGAGGGATGACCACATCGAATGTCGCGCCGTCTGTCGCTTGCGCGAACGTCGGATGCACGCTGCCGAGGGAGAGCAACAGACCGAACGCGCACCGTGCATAGGTCGGGAAGCGACGCGACATGGAGGTACCTGGAGAGTCGTGGTTCGCACAAGCGTGCACCCAACACTCCATCGCGCGGCTCGTCGCGCAAGAGGCGCGCGTTAGCCGTGGCTCAATGCGGTCAACGCGCCGGCTAGAAAGTCCGCTCCCCACTGCTCGAGCACACCGACCGACAGCCCTGTTGCCCTCGCCAGCTGCTCGGCGCTTTCTCCCTGTAGCAATCGCAACACCAGCGCTCCCTTGGATTCGGCGCTCATCGGTCCACCGTCGGCCAAGGTGCTGTGCAACGCCGCACTCCACGTTGCGGCGATGTCGGTTGCGGGCAACGGGATCGACACGGTGCGAGTGGCGGGTACTGACGCCGGTGTGATGTGTGCCGCGGGCATAGAGGCCGGCGTGCCTTGACCTGATGCCAGCTGCCGTCGCACGTCAATCGCCTTGACGACGGCGGACGCGAGCAGTTCGCCATAGCGCACCGCGTCACGATCCGGAGTCGGTTCGTTGGGCGCGCGATCACAGTAGACGCAGCCGGCCAGCTTGCCGCCGACGATGATCGGGAAGATTCCGAACTGCGTGACACCAACGGACGTCGCCCATCGCTGGTCGCTGGCAGACATCGCGCGGGTCGTCGGCACGTACACGGCGTTCCGTTGCAGAAGCATCGCGGCAATCGGTCCTCCGGTGGGCGAGAGCGGTAGATCAAAGTGCGGCAACAACGGTTCCACGCCACTGCCGAGCCCAGAGCGTGCGCGCATGCGTGTCCGGTCTGCATTCACCACACAGGCGACGACGCGGTCGAATGGCCCGCCGCGAAGGAGCGCCTCCAGCGCCAACAGGAGGATGGAGCCGAGTTCCCGTTCGACACCTGGATCGATGCGCCCTTCCAACTCCTGAATCAGTTTGTCACGCAATTGCGGTGTCCCAAGGACGTCCGGCGCCGCACTTTCGACCACCTGCCACTCACCGGTATCGAGCGGTGCTACGCCGAGCGCCGATCGTGCGGCATCGGATAACTGACGCATGCGCAGGGCACTCAACGACACACGTGCGCTGATGAAGACTTCACGTGTTTCCGTGAGGGCGGACTCCACAATGTCTCGCACATGTTCGCGCGAGAGTTTGAGTCGGACTCGATATCGCGCCAACACGTCATCAAGCGCCTTGTGTGCGTCATCGCCCTCAAGGTCTCGTCGATAAATCACATTGGTCAGATCATGACTGAATGCCGTGATGACGGCCGCGTCTGAGCGCACAGCGGAGTTGTGCGACCGGATGCCGACCAACACCGACTCGGGCATCCCCCAGCGGCGCGACATGGCTTCCCCAAGTTCCTCGTAGTGAAATCCAAGCACGTTGTAGGCGGCGGCGGATTCGCTCTTCTGTTCGCCGCGTGCCATGGCGCGAATGGACGCGTAGTCGGCCGGAAAGTGACACGCGACCAGCACTTCGCCGAGGTTTCGAAACATGCCGCACAAATGCGCTTCTTCTGGATCGGTGCCGCCGAGCTTCGCGGCGATGGCTCGGCCATGATTCGCCGTCAGCAAGGACAACAACATCAGCTCCTTGAGGCCGGGCGACTGCTTGTGATAGTTCTCGAACAACAGCAAGCTGCTCGCCAGATGGCGCACCGTCTTGGCACCAAGCAGCAGCATGGCGTGCGTCGCACTTTGAATGGGGCGCGACGACCGACGGTAGTGCACGCTGTTCGCCGCGCGAATCACGCTCAGCGTCAGGCTGTATTCCCGAAGCACCACAACGGCGAGCCGCTGGACGGAACTGGCATCGTCATCGAGCGCCGAAATGGTGTCGATGATCTGTTTGGAGAGCGCGGGGAAGTTCCCTTCCGCGCTGATGCGCGCCAAACGCCGTTCGACGGGCGACAGGGTCTCGTCGTCGCCGTCAGTACTGACCTGTGCCATGCGTGTGGTCGAACTCGTAGTAAGCATCCGTCTCGGTGATAGGTGTCCTATCAGTGAGTATCGGACGCTGAACGCGTGGAAACACCTCGTCGGCACATGTTGTCACATTCGCTGATTCTGCCGTTACAGCGGCGGCATGCGTCGTCACAAACGGTGCTCGTTGGACTAGATTATGCCATACTTCTCCGGAGCCATCATGATCAAGAAAAACAGCAGCACTATTCCCGACTTTTCGCGCAAACGCCCCACCGCCGCGGGAGCCAAGCCGGCCGTCTCAGGCGACAAGGCGCACACGCCCAACCCGCGTCAGCCGCAGAAGGCGCCAACGAAGGCCAAGAACGGCGGTCGTCGCGGTACCTGAGCCACCCTATCGCGGCGGCGCCGATCGAGTGACTACGGCTTGACGGCGCCTGCCGCTCCCGCACGCCGCGGGTCAGCACCGGCCGTGACTGTCTTCCCGTTGAGTGACACCGCGGCGCCATACCCTTCGCGCACCTCACCGCGCATCGAGACGAAGCTCAGGTCGTAGCCGAGCAGACGCAGTTTGGCGATGACGGCCGGGGAGAAGCCGTCTTCGAGTTGAATATTGTATGGCGCGGGCACCGCTAGCCCGGCCCCACCGCCTCGTCCACCTGGCGCTGCCGGTCCGCCGCCGCCCGGAAGGAAGCGCGGCAGTTCGAGCGCCTGTTGCGGGTTGAGTCCGAAGTCGAGCGCACCAATGAGCGTTTGATACACCCCCGACGTGATCCACGCATTGCCGGCCGTTCCAACAGCGAACACCGGCTTCTTGCCCTTGAAGGCGATCGTTGGCGCGAGGGTGCTGCCGTGTCTGGCGAAGGGCAGGCGCGACCCATATTGCGTCGGGTCAGTGCCGTACGACGTGAGTTTGTCGTTGCTTAAGAATCCGAGCCCAGGCGTGACGTAGAAATTGCCGCCCCACGTGCCGAGTGTTTGCGTGACGGCCACCATGTTGCCGTCGTTGTCGGCGACGGTGAAGGCGGTGGTTCCCGCCGCGTGGCAGACGGACACTTCGCGCGCGTGCTCCGGTCCGCAGGGCGAGTCGGCAAGCGCAGCGGCGAGCGAAGTGGATAATTCAGACGGCGCTTTGGTGGCGTCGGTGGCTTTGACGTTCTTGAGACAGGCGAGCGTATCGCCACGCACATCCGATGGGCGGAGCGCTTTCTCCGGATTGAAGCAGCCCCAGCGCACGCGCGCCGTGTCGCGATTAATGATCGGGGCGTAGTCGACGGGCCAGAGCGCCGGATCGGCGATGCGATTGCGCGATGACGGCACGAGAAACCACGCGGTGAGCATGGCGTGCAGCGTGGTCGCATCATCGGTGTAGAGTGCTGGCTTCGGGAACTGTTCCAGCAAGTTGAGACGGGCCACCAACTCCGCGCCGCCACTCACCGGCGGTGCGCTGGAGTAGATCGTGTAGCCGCGATACGTACCACTCACTGGCTCACGCTCCGGTGCGAAGTACCGCGCCAGATCGGAGAGCTTCATGGCGTTGCCCTTGGCGTGGATGTCGTCAATCCACTTCTTGGCGACGTCGCCCTTGTAAAAGCCATCCGCGCCATTCTTCGCAATCTGCTCGAGCACCCACGCGAGATCGGGATTCTTGAGCGTGTCACCCGCCACCAACGGCTGCCCGTTGCGAAAAAACAGCGCTCGGCTTCCTTCGTACTTGGTAAAGTGTTCGCGCTCGGTGGCGAGCGTAGTGGCCAATCCTTCACTCACTGCGTAGCCGTTGCGCGCGGTGCGGATGGCCGGTTGCAGCAACGTGCTCCACGGCACCTTCTTCGATCCGTACTTCTCCCACGCGGCGTACATGCCGCCCACGGTGCCCGGCACGTTGGCGAGCACCGGTCCGTCGGCCGGATAGCGACCATTCTGCAGCAGCGACGTATTCGACAGCGGCGCGTCTTCTGGTACGCGACTCATGAACTCGATGAGGGTGGGTTTCGTCATCGACGAGAGATTGATGACCATCTCGCCGTAGCCGGCAACACCGCTCGCGTCGGGCTCCACCACGCCCAAGGCAAAGCTCACCGCCACTGCCGCATCGACCACGTTGCCACCAGCGCGGAACATCTCAAGCCCTGCCTCTGTGGCCACTGGATGCGCACTCGACACGGCCGCACGACCGGTCGCGGACAGACGAAGCGGCGGTCGTTCCTTGAGCATCGCATAGATGTGTTCCTGCAACGCGTCTTCCGTGGTCGCGGCAATCGCGACGGCGCGATGCTTTTGCTTCACGGCTTCCCATTGCGCGAGACGCGGTGCCGCTTCGGAGCCGGAGAAATACAGTCGCGTGGAGCGATCCCACACACGGTCAAACGCATCGGCATTGTGCGCGGTGCGATCACGCGGCGCCGATAGCGCTTGTTCAGCGAGTCCGAGATCAGGGGCCAGCGGTGCGGTGACAAAGAACAATGCATCCTTGCTGAGCGAGCGATCCGTCGCGGTGCGATCGAGCTGCCGATCCGGATCGCCGTTGTAACCGACCGCAAGTTCATTGTATTCGGCAATCGCCAGTGTGCGACCGTCTGGCGACCATGCTAGATCGCCATGGCGCGACGCGGCAAAGTTGCTCCAGCGGCCGTTCGGCGGCACGACGTACACACCGGTGCGCGCTGAGTAGGCGATGCGATCACCGGTTGGCGACCAAGCCAAACGCTCCGCGTTGCCGTCGCTGTTCGCGGTGCTTTCATCCGCCGACGCCACGGTGCGCACGTAGACGCGACGCCCACTCTCGGTCGCGCTCACGAAGGCGATGCGGGTACCGTCGGGGGAAAACGTTGGCGCACTTTCGGTTTGTTCACGCGTCGTCAAGCGTCGCTCTTTCCCTGCGGCGTCGCGTACCCAGACGCGCGTTGCGTTTCCGCTGCCGCGCACGAAGGCAATACTGCCGTCCGGTGCCATCGACGGCGCAGTTTCCTGTTGCGGGGTGTCGGTGATGCGCGTGACGGCGCCAGCGCGACCATCTGCGCCAATCGCGACCCGCCACAAGTCGTAACTCCCGCCGCGATCCGATACAAACACGAGCGCAGCACCGTCGCGCGTCCACACGGGATCGCGGTCCCATGCGACGCCACTCGTGACACGGAGCAGCGGCGCACCGACACGCTGCTGCAGAAACACGTCGCCCTCGACCGCGAGCGCGAGACGCCCGTCTGGAGCGTACGACGGACTGCGCGCGCCGCGCAGCGCAGTGGAATCAGGCGTCATGGCCTGCAGCAGGAACGTCGACAGCAGCACGAAAGGCACTTAGCGAGTCCGGTTGGTGTTGGTTGGCGCTCGGGTGATGCGTATCGACTCGATGACATCCCCTTCCTGTACCCGATCCACTACGTCCATGCCAGCGGTGATGCGGGCAAAAACCGTGTAGTCGTGATCGAGACGAAAATTGTCGACCATGTTGACGTAGATCTGTCCGTCGCCCGTGTCACGCCCGCGTGTGGAAATGCCGAGTGTGCCCCGCGCCTGCCGCGCCAGTCCGAGTTCGTCGCGCATAAAGGTGGAGGTAATGCCGTCATACTCGTCCGCGCCCGGACTGCCGCCCTGAATAACGAAATTGGCGACGATGCGATGGAAGGTCAGTCCCTTGAACGCGCCACGCTCACTGAGTTGCGCGAACGTCGCAACCGTCACCGGCGCGTCGTCGGGCAGGAGTTCGATCGTGAACGCACCGAGTCCCTTCATAAGGATCGTGGCCGTCGCGCCGCGCAACGCCATCATCTCCGCGTCCGATGGCAGTGGTGCGGGTGTGTAGCGCGCGGTGACCGGCACAACGGTCGCGCTGCCTTTCTCCGTCAGGATTTTGGCCGCAAGTGCCGCGACTGCTGGATCGGGATCGGCGAGGAGCGGCTGGAGTGACGGCACCACTCGCGTGTCGCTCGCTTCGCCAATCCGCTTGAGCAGCGCGACACGAGGATCACGCACTGTTGCGCGTTTGAGTCGCGTGAGGCGTTCGAGCGACGCGAGCAGCTGCGGCATGGCGCCGGTGAGCTCCGGTGTGCCTTTCAGTCGCTCCGCCGCCGCGAACACGAGGCCGGCGTGCGTGCTGGTCAGCGCACGAATGGCATCATCGGCTGTGGTCATCGCGGCGATGGCCACATTGGGTTCGCGGTCCCGCGCGAGACGCGCCAACCACTCCGTGTCCTTCAACAGCTTGGCCGTTGTGGCGGCCCATGCACGTTCTTGCCAGATCTTCGACACGGCAACCAGCGGAAGACGTCGTCGCGCGGCATCCGGGGCGATCTTGGCCAGCGACACCAGGGCGTGCGCACGAATGCGCCACGTGGCGCCACGCTCAGCCATCGATTCAATCACGCGCGCATCACAACTGCGCTGGCCCATCATGTCCGCCACCGCGATCGCCACCATTTCACTCGCATCGTCGACGGCGTTGATCGCACGACCGCACGTCGCCGCGACACGCATCACTTCGTAGCGCACCATCGGCGACGGGTCATCGATAAACTGACGCGAGCCAATCACTGCCAACCGGCGCACCTGCGGACTCGGATCGCGCAGCGCAATGGCAAACGTGGCCGAGTCACGATCAGCAGCCGCATTGAGTGCCAGCAGCGATAGTTCGCGGATCGTTTCGCCAGTGTTGTCGCGAATAGCCTGCCTGATCGCCGCCAGCGTCGCAGCAGATGGTTTGGCCGTACGTGCCGAACGTCGGATGAGCGATTCCAGTCCACGCGCGGCACCCTCGCGCGCCTCTGTGTCCGCCTCACCGAGTCCGCCCGCCAACACAAGCTCCCCCTCGGCCAGCGTCGTATGTGTAGATCGGCCCAACGTCTCGTAAATAACCGAACGCACCGCGCCCACCTTTTCAGCGCCGAGCAGTGAAGCGAATGCGAAGGGCGCCGCCATCTGACCCAGCGCATTGATCGCTTCCTTCCGCACATCGGCATCGGTGGCGCGCAGCAACGGCTCCACGTCACGCTGCAACGCCGGTCGTTCAAGCCGCCCGATGGCGCGCACCGCCAGACGTTGCGTGCGCGCATTTGGACTCTTGAGTGCGGCGACCAGTTCGGCGGCGTTCTCGACACGCGCGTGCTCAAGTTCCAGAATGCGTCGCGCGGTCGGTTCTTGCGTCAACAGCGGCACAAGGAGCAGCCACATGAGTCGATTTCGTGTTGGGAGAGGAAGGGGCGCTCCGCGGACTGTGCCGCGCGTGAAGAATGGGGAGAGGCCAAGGGGCGCGCCAGCGTTATTGCCCCCCGTGTGCGCACGCCGGATATTGGCCCGATGCCTCACACACACCGCCCGCTTGCGCCTTGCGTGACTCGCGCGAGCCGCGCTTCACATACCATCGCCCTCGCCGTTGTGCTGCTGCTTGCCACGGCCCAGCAGCTAATTGGCGCGCAACCGGCCGCTGCCCTGCGCTACGGCACGGGCACATGGGAGCCGGACTCGCTGGGCAATCACCGTGCCGTGGTCCACGTGACCGCCGCGGCGCCTGCCGTGTTCGTGCGCATTCCGTGGCGTCGCCGAGACGCGACTCCGGAACTGGTGAACGCGGTGGTGATAGAGGGGCGCACGCAACAGCGGGTTCGGAACGTGGCGCGCATGGTCGTCAATCGAGAGTTTGGCGACCTCGTGTTCGAAGCGCAGGCGGCGGGCGACTACTACGTCTATTACCTGCCATACACGGGCACATTCAAGTCGAACTACCCCAAGATCACCTATCGCCTACCGGAGGCCACCGCCGCTGCCGCGTGGCTGCAGGCCAACGGGCTCGGTGACGGTGCTGCCGAACGCGGTGCGTACCGTTCGCTGCCTGCGGCGCAGGTGACGGGCTTTGATGCGGTTGATGCATTTTCGCAGTTCACCGCGATGGAGTACGCGGCGAGCGCGTCGGAGATCGCGACGCTGCGCGCACAACATCCGGGCGCGCCGTTCCTGGCGTTTCCGGAGTCACGGGCCCTGTCGATTCGCATGACCGATGCGATACCACGCACGTGGGCCGAACGTGGCGCATTTCAGCCGTTCAGTGGTTCGGCACTGCGCGGAGAATATTTCACGTTTCAGATTGGTGTCTGGGCCGAGCGTAGCGCCGTCGACTCGTTGCGCTATTCGGCGAGCGCCTTCACGCGCCGCGGGAGCCGTGACGTGATTCCGGCGTCGCGCGTGAACGCCATCAATCTCGAAGGCATCGATTGGTCGGGGCAGCGATTTACGCGCGCACTGCAGGTGGCGAAAGGCAGTGTGCAGGCGCTCTGGTTTGGTGTGGACGTGCCGCGTGCGGCAACGCCGGGCGACTACGAGGGCCGCATTACGCTCGCGAGTCGAGGAGCCGCACCGCGCGTGATCAACGTCGTGCTCCGCGTACAACCTGACACGGCCATCAATCACGGTGACGATGCGCCAGAGAATCTGACGCGGTTGCGCTGGCTCAACTCGCAAATCGCCACTGATGCGGGTATCGTGCGCCCCTATGTCCCCATGCGTTTAGTGGGGAACACCGTGTCGCTCCTTGGGCGCATCTTGAATTTCGGCGCTGACGGTTTCCCATCGCGCATTCGTTCATTCTTTTCGGCCAACAACACGCGTATTGAGACGTCGGCGCGTGATGTGCTTGCAGCACCGGTGCGGTTTACCGTGCACGACGCGTCCGGCGCTGTTGTGCCGTTCACCGGTGCTGCGCCGCGCGTGCTGCAACAGGCGGCCGGGGCCGTCGGCTGGGAGACGACACGAACCGGCAGTGGACTCCACCTGCGCGTGCACGCGACCGCCGAATTCGAAGGAACCACGGAGTACACGGTGACCGTCAGCGCCACGCGTCGGTCGGTGCTCAAAGACATTCGGCTCGATGTGCCGATAAAGGCGGACGCGGCGAAGTACATGATGGGACTCGGCCAGAAAGGCGGGTTTCGTCCACCGACGTTTCACTGGACGTGGGATGTGCTCAAGAAAAATCAGGACGCCGTGTGGATTGGTGATGTGAATGCGGGACTGCAGCTGACACTCAAGGACGAGCACTATGTCCGTCCGCTGAATACGAATTTCTATCTCTCCAAGCCGCTCATTGAGCCGACGTCGTGGGCCAATCACGGCAAGGGCGGGTGTGACATCACCACGGAAAGCGCGCAGGCCCTGTTGTCGTGCTACAGCGGAGATCGCGTGATGGAGGCGGGTGATTCACTCCGCTTCGATTTCCGTCTCGTCATGACGCCGTTCAAGCCGCTGGATACGGAGGCCCAGTGGAAGACGCGCTTTTTCCATGCGTTCGTACCCCTCGACTCCGTGCAAAAGCGTGGCGCGAATACGATCAACGTGCATCATGCCAATCGCATCAATCCGTGGATTAACTATCCGTTCATTGAAACGGCCGCGATGCGCGCCTACATCGATTCGGCACACGCGCGCGGACTCAAAACCAAGATCTACTATACGGTGCGCGAGCTCACCGACCATGCGCCCGAGTTGTTTGCGCTGCGCTCACTCGGCGACGAAGTCTTGTCGCGCGGTCCGGGCGGTGGATTCTCGTGGTTGCAAGAACATCTTGGCGGAGACTATCTGGCGGCGTGGCATGTGCCTGCCATCAAGGACGCTGCCGTCGTCAACAGTGGCGTGTCGCGTTGGCACAATTTTTACGTCGAAGGCCTCAACTGGCTCGTGCAGCACGAAAAGATTGACGGTCTCTATCTGGATGACGTGGCGTTCGATCGCATCACCATGAAGCGCGTACGAAAGGTGCTTGATCGCGGCAATCCTGGCGCTATTCTCGACTTGCACTCGGCCAACCAGTACAACCCGCGCGACGGGTTTGCGTCGAGCGCCAACCTGTATCTCGAGCACTTCCCGTTCATCAACCGGCTGTGGTTTGGCGAGTACTTCGACTACGACTCGCGCCCGGACTATTGGCTGGTGGAGATCTCCGGCATCCCCTTCGGTCTGATGGGCGAAATGCTGGAGAAGGGCGGCAATCCGTGGCGCGGTATGACCATGGGGATGACGGCGCGGATGCCGTGGTCGGGCGACCCGGCGCCGCTCTGGAAGGTGTGGGACGCCTTTGGCATTCAGCAAAGCCAGATGCACGGCTGGTGGTCGGGGCGCGACCCGGTGACCGCCAGCGACACGAACGTGCTGGTCACCACCTGGACCAAGCCCGGTTCGGCGATGTTGTCCCTGGGATCGTGGCGCGAGACAGACGCTGACGTTCGGCTGACGATCAACTGGAAGTTGTTAGGGCTCGATCCGGCCAGGACCCGCATCCGGGCCCCCGCGATTGCTGACTTTCAGGACGGGTTCACGGTGGAGCCGAACGCCTCGCTCCGCGTCCCCGGCAAAAGGGGGCTACTGCTGATGCTGGAGCCGCGTTAAGCGTTCGCGCGGCGACCTGTTCAGTCACGCAGCGTTCGTCTAAAAGGTTGGAGCTGTCTTACCAGACTCATTCCGTACTCAACCACCAGTCGAGGTGGCCGGACCAGATAGCAAAGAAAGTGGAGAGTGGGCGGGAGTGGAAGAAGTTTCCAGTCTTTCGCAGAGGGCGTGATCGAAATGTGCGCAAGGTGCAGACTGTATCGTGCTCTGTCACGCAGACGCTCCCTGACCCTGAGCGCGAACAAGATCGTGTTCAATGAAACGCCTTCCTCGGTGAGAGCCATGTCAAAGAATCCGGGACGATCGTGATCGTCACGAAATAGCCTTGTGCGCACTTCCGCGGCGAGTGAGCAAACGACTTGGTCGGTCACTATTTCCTGCAAAACCCGCTCCGAAATAACTGCATCCAATAGGCTGTGCGTGAGCAGCAGTGCGAGCCCCAACATCCGTTGACAACCGAGCTCGCGGGCTCGCCGTATGACTTCGTCCAGATTCAGTTGTGGATGGGAACGAATGAGTTCCGCAATATCGCAGATCCATTGCAATCTATTCCATCGGTGCTTCGCGCCATGCACGCAGAGGATCAGCAGGAGATCTTCCGGTGAGATGTTGGGCAGCGTCGTGGAGTTGACGCTGAGCACCTCGAGGCGATCCCACACATGCGCGAGTGTGATCGGGAAAGGAAAGTAGTGTGGCGTGAAGCCCCAATGAAGTTCGACGATCACCGATCCCACTTCATCTTCACGAGTCAGTTGGGCCTGACGATTAACTGCTTCTCCTCTCGCATCGGACACCGGGTCGTATCCCAGCGAGGCGAGTACTGCTTTGGCCCGCAACACGTCCTGCTCCCGCACAAGGAAATCCAGATCGCCGAACTCTCGAAGAGCAACTTCACCGTAGACAGAAGCGGCCAAGACCGGCCCCTTGAATGGAATGACTCCGATTCCATCAGTCATAAATCTTTTGACGAGATCAAGCAATTCATCAGTCAGAAAAAAACTGCGTGCAATATTCGTGGCGAAAAGCTTGTGGAGTTGATCGAGAACGCTTTGAGAGACAAGCTCAGGACAGGCGACGCTCAGGCTTCGGTGGAGAAGGGGCAGCACACTGTTCCTGGATGCCATTTGTGTGAGACATGTCCAATCGATTGCTCCTTGAACAAGCGAGCGGATCTGCGCGACCTTTTCTGGCGATATGCTGGTGCGGGCACAGCAGAGGAGCAATTCGGCCTCTGGGCCAAAGCCAATTACACGCGAGTTCGAGGGTGTCGCGCGCCTAGTCGACATTCGCGTCACCCCCGTGACGTTCTGCGCACGCCGCAACGTTGCATGGGCAGAGTGCGCAAGCTCGCTCTATCGGCAACCGCAACCACCACCAGTTAGTGACGTGCATGTGCCGCCGCCAGGACATGTGCCAGAACAACCCATCCCGACTCCGCACGTGAACCGCGTGATTCCAGATTGAGCTGACGCTAGTGTTGGTGCCACAATTGACGTGACGACAGGCAAGAGCAGCGTGAACGTGCCGATCAATCCCAGCTTGTGGATCACTTGGCGCCGCGTGAGCGAAATGCAGTCGCCCGGCCTAGACAACGGACCGCTCAAGAGCTGTTTCTTTTCCAGTTGACCCAGTGCGAGCCAGACCACGTCCTGAGTCACCGGTGAAGGAAATTCGCCCTCGAGCAACGCGGTGATTCCCGCGACGTCAGTCTTGCCGTCGCAATGATGCCAGATCGTGGTCGCCGTCCGGTTCAGTCTATGTGCGCGGTGGCGCTCCTGATCGTAGATCACCAGTTCGTCGCCGACTTTCTGGATCAATAGTTTCTCACTTCTTGCGTGCGGTATCATGAGCTTGCCTCCTGTATGGTGTGCTCCAGAATGCTCGGAGATGTGAGTGATGATTCCAGGTAACTCAACAGCGGTTCGACCATTTCCTCCGCTTCACCGCGACTGCTCTTGAGCGTTGGTGCGACGGTCATTGCGGACTGCAACGTGTCGAGCGCCATTTTGCTTCGGTAGCGGGCGAGCACCGTGTTATCGAGCAGCGCGAGAACGGCTTCTCCTGGAGACAGAAGTCGAGGCCGCCACCGTGCTCCCTGCCGGTACTTCGTGACGACGATCAATCCAACATTCAAGGGCCGTTTGCCGACGCGTCCACCAAGACTTTCTGCTGAGCATTTTTCCCGACGCTCGTCATTCTCGTGACGCAAGGAGAGCATTTTGGGATAGGGGTGCACGCGCCCTTGCGCGTCAAGCACGGCATACTCGTCTGAATAGTAGACTGCTCCTGCTCGCACTAAGGCTGCAGTAAGAGACGTTTTGCCGCTCATGCTGCGGCCAGGTATTACGATAGCTCGCCCGTGCCACCCCACCACGCCCGCGTGAATGAACAGCTTGCGACGCGCCCTCACCGCAACATTGAAATGCATTTCTGACTCCAAACGCTCAAGCACTTCCTTCGAATCGATAGTCCGAGCGAGCCTTTGAGAACCCGCGTACAACAGGTTGTAGCGGCGAACACTGGCTACTTGACCATTCCCTCCATGGATCAGGGAGTATAGGTCGTCAACAATTGGCGAGGGTGACAGTTTTGACCCGGGCGGAAGGTATGCCGTAAGCTCTGGCAACACTGCCGGTTCGTTCACTCGGATGCCGATGCGGGCTCCGTAGCTGACGAATGACAAACCGGCCGCCCACTCAAGGCGATCAAGCTTCGCCATGCAAGGAACGCAACCGGTGCTCCCCTTCAACTTGGGAAGTGTGGTGCCTGGCATAGCCTCACCCAGGTCTAGTTGAAATTCTAGTGGTGCCCCTTCCTGCAGCGTTCAGCCCGGCAAGGACTCACGCTCCGTGCAGGAAACGCCCCCAATACGTAGCATACGATCCGCAAAGCCCGCGCACCAGAGGGCTGCTGTTGATGGCTGGAGCACCACGAACGTCAGACGGTGACGGGGTTGCCGGTATTCTCGTAATGGAGTAAGTATCATGAAACTCCATACGGAGAGGACTTGCTAACCTTACCACAACCCCAGAACGTCGATCTCTCCGCTGCCGCACCCGGCGCGCTACGTACGTTTTTTCGCATCGTCGCCGACTGGCAGCTGTCGGCGCAGGACACGCGAGTGCTCCTCGGCAGCCCGCCGGAGTCCACCTTTTACAAGTGGAAGTCGGGACAGGTTGGGCAGATCGGGCGCGACGTGCTGGAGCGCGTGTCGTACGTGCTGGGTATCTACAAGGCGCTCCAAATCCTGCTGCCCAACCCGGCGTCCGCTGACGGGTGGATCAAGCGGCCCAACACGGCTCCCGTCTTTGGTGGGCGCTCGGCGCTCGACCTCATGCGTTCCGGCAACGTCGCCGATCTCTATCTCGTGCGGCAGTACCTTGATGCGGAGCGTGGTGGCTGACGCAGCGGACCCGCCGCGCGTTGAGGTACGCTGGAGTCCGTGCTACCGAATCATTTCCAGTCGGTTTCCCCCCATCCAGCTCTTCGAACGGGTGGCCGATCCGAACGATCTTGACGCCGTCTTCGCCGTGGAGTCGATGACCAATTCGCGGCTCCGCGACGAGGTTGGCGAACTGTCGCACGTGCTGCCGGCCGAGCGCGTGAGCGGGCCCGGCGCGAGCTGGATCATGGCGCCATTTACGCACATCTCGTCGCCCGGCGGACGGTTCTCTACGCCGTATTTCGGCGCGTACTACGCGGCGTGCGATGTGGTCACGGCGATCGCCGAAACTGTGTATCATCGGCAGCGGTTTCTCGCCGCCACGCGCGAGGCGCCAACTGAAGTCGACATGCGCGTGCTGCAGGCGCAGTTACGGGGAGAATTGCACGATCTTCGCGGCCAGCGCGAGGCACGGCGCGACCTGTATAATGCTGATGACTATGGTGCCTCGCAGCGGTTCGCGACGCTTATGCGGGGGCGGGGAAGCATCGGTATTGTCTACAACAGCGTGCGGCGCGCCGAGGGGCAGTGTGCAGCGATCTTCACCCCCCGGGCGTTGTCGAAGTGTCGGCAGGGCGCGCACCTCACCTACGTGTGGGACGGCGCGCGCATCACCAGCGGGTACGAAAAGTCCGGTCTTCGTCAGTTGTAGGGGGACGTCATGACTGATACGCCAATCCATCACGGAGTCTGCATGTTTTCAGTTCGGTCTGTGGCTCGCGCGTTCGTAGGGCTCGCGGTGGCGTCGCCGATGTTCGTCGGCGCGCAAGCGGCCCCCAAGGTCAACGCGTTCGGCAATCCGGCGCGGGTCACACCCGCACCAACCACCGCAGCGATCACGCCACGCGATCTACAGATTCGTCTGTACCAGTTCGCGGACGACTCCATGCAAGGTCGGCAGGTTGGGCGCGTCGGCAATATGAAGGGCACCGACATGATCGCCGCCGAACTCAAGCGCCTTGGTCTCGTGCCCGCTGGTGACAACGGCACGTACTTCCAGGTGTTGCCGTATCATGTGCGCAAGTTCACCAACCATTCCCGCTTGACGGTTGACGGCAATCCCGTCGCCTGGAATGCCGAATGGCTGGCGGTGCCGGGTGCGCGGGCGCCAAGAGCGATCACGAATGTTGAGGTCATCTACGGTGGCGTTGCCGGGGATCCGAGCACGCTGCTCCCTGCCGCGCAGGGCGCCGGGAAGTTCGTTGTGCTGACCGCTGCGGCTCCACGTGCGCCACAACCGGGTGGACGTGGTGGTGGGTTCGCGCCACCGCCGTCGCCCTTTCCGGATGCCGTCGCCGTGGCCACGGTCGATCTCGATGCGCTCACACCTGCGCAACGCGTTGCGATCAATGAGCCGACGGTGGCATCGTCTGCCGGTGGTGGACGCGGCGGACGCGGTGGCGGCGCACCGAACGCCCCGGTCGATTCTATCGCTTTGCTTAAAGCGCAACTTGCTGCGTTCACACCGGCGGCCAACCTGCGCCTCACGCGTGCGGGCGCATCGCAGTTGTTCAAAGGCAAGAACTTTGACGCGCTGAGCCCGGGTGCTACGGGTGGCATGGTGACCGCATCGCTCGACTTTGTGGAGTTGCCCACAGACTGGGCGCGTAACGTGGTGGCGATCATTCCGGGCAGCGATCCGAAGCTCAAGTATCAATACGTCGCCATTGGCGCGCACAACGATCACGTGGGCATGAACACGCCCGTCGACAAAGATTCCATTCGCGCCTACAACATCGCGAAGAATCGCTATTTGCTGGCGAGCGACATGAAGCAATTACCGGCGTCCGGCAAGATGACGGCCGACGGCTACAAAGTGAACATGGACAGCATTCGCAAAGTCTGGCCCAAGCCGCGTCTCGACTCCATCAACAATGGCGCGGACGACGACGGGTCGGGGTCGATGGGTGTGCTGGAGATCGCCGAAGCGATGCAGGCGATGCCCGTCAAACCGAAGCGCTCGACGCTCTTTGTGTGGCACGCGGGCGAAGAGGCAGGGCTCGTCGGGTCGGCGTTCTTCGTGGCGAATCCCACGGTGCCGCTCGATTCCGTCGTCGCGCAGATCAACATCGACATGATCGGTCGCGGCCGAGCGGATGACTTACCAGGTGGCGGTCCCGATTTCGTCGGCGTCGTGGGTTCGTTTTTCGACTCCAAGGATTTGGGGGAAACCGTGCAGGCGGTGAACAAACGGCAAGCCAAGCCGCTGGCGCTCGACTACAAGTTTGACGAAACGATTGCCTGGGACGGCTACAACAACATTTATGGCCGCAGCGATCACTACAACTACGCGCGCGGTGGTGTGCCGATCGCGTTCTTCTTCACCGGACTGCACGGTGACTATCACCAGCGGAGCGATGAAGCGGAGTTCATCGACTACCCGCACTATGCGCGCATCGCGAACTACATCAAGGACATTGTAGTGGACGTCGGCAACGGACCGCGACCGCAGCTCAACGGCACGAAGCCGGCAAAGCCTCGCGTGATCACGCCCTAGCTTCGCGGAGGCGGCGCGTCACGGCTTACCAACGCTCCGCCTATCAGCGATCCGTGCGGAATGGTGCCGCGGGCAATCCTGCGCCATTGTACAAATTCAGATTCAACGGGCTGTTGCCCCACGCATAGCGAACCGCGACCGGCTGGGGTACGGCATCGCTCCAGACAACAACCTGCGAGCCAACTACGCGTGCCTCGGCCCACACAAACTTCCCATCAGCACCGGCAATGGCAAAGCCAAGCAGCGGTCCATCGGTCGTCGCCGCGCCGAGTGTGCGATCACCATGCGCGTCAATAATCGGCGCGCGGAGCTGTAATCCGCCGTCGGCGTGATCAAACGTGACGGTGACCTTGCCCGTTCGCACCGCATGCGTGCGATACAGGCCCGGCGGCAGTGACCGACTGCCGCAACGACGACACGCGCGCCAGCAGCGCGAGTCGATGCGCCACCTCTTCCTTGTTGAGCGGATGAATGTCGCGTGGATTGCCGACGTCCTGCGCGCGATACGCGAGCGCCTGCGCGTCGTTGTTCGCGTTCGATTCCCCTTGATACCAGATCACGCCGGCGATTGGCGTGTTGAGCAGCGGATGCAGCATCTGATTGTAGAGGAAGGTGGGCACCTTGTTGATGCGCTGCCCGTCGGGCTTGATGGACACCTCGCCCACCGCGAATCGCCACGTGCCGGCGAGTGATGTGCGCACACCACCAATGTCCAGATACACATCAGACGGTGACCGGGTCGGCCCACCATCGCCTGCGCCATCCTCCACGCGAATCGCAATCACATTGCGCCCCGCATATGCGACTGCGGTGGGGACGATGTAGTTGCGTGGTACCGCGTAACCCGCCGTTCGACCAACCTCGACGCCGTTGATCCACGTGATGTCATGGTCATCGATCGGGCCCAGACTGAGTCGGATCGGTGCCGCCGCCTCGCGTTCGCTGAGCGTGAATGAGACGCGATACCAGGCGACGCCATCCAGTCCCTCCCAACCGACGCGCTCCCACGCCGACGGTACGCGGATCTGGATGCGCGTCGTAACGCGCGCGCAAAGTGACACGCCACGGCGCTGAAATGTCCGACTGCCGCACCAGTGGCCTGTTCCCATCGGCCGCCGGTGACATCATCGGCCGGCTCGTCGGCATAGGATTCGGGAACGGTGAACATGCGAAGCGCGGTGTCGTTCGCGCCGGCGATGACGGCGCGCGCGTTATTCGCGGTCGAGACGCTGAGTTCCATGTTTGACTGAACCGAAGCGACGCGCGCTGCACCGCGTTGCCCGCGCACGACTCGCCGACCATACTCTAGGCAGGCTCCGTGCCGAGCCAGACCTTCCCGCGACACTCCCGCCGACATTCCTCATGAAGCGTATCGCTCTGTTCCTGCAACTCGCCGCGCTGGCGTCATTGAATGCGCAGCCGCCACGCCAGCCAACGGTGCTGAGTCGTCCCGTCTTCAACGTGGTTGAAGCGACAATCCCGCAGATGCAAGCGGCGCTCGCCTCGGGACGCCTCACCTCGCGTGAACTGGTGCTGCTGCATCTGGCGCGCATCGCCACGTACGAGCACACGCTCAACGCGGTCATCGCGGTCAGCCCAACCGCGCTCGCCGAAGCAGACGCACTCGATGCGGAGCGCGCCGCTGGACGCGTGCGTGGACCGCTGCACGGCATTCCCGTGGCGCTCAAGGACAACATCCACACCACCAATATGCCGACCACCGGCGGCGCACTCGCTTTTCGCGGGCTCGTGCCACCGTATGAGGCGACCCTGACGAAGAACTTGAAAGATGCGGGCGCGATCATCATCGCCAAAACCGTCATGACCGAACTCGCCAATTGGGTTGCTGGCAGTCCGACGCCAATGCCGGGCAACTACAGCGCCGTCGGTGGCTACGGCATGAACCCGTATGACCCGCGTCCCGATCCGCGTCCGGGCTTCAATGACGGTCGCCCGTCGATGGGCACCGGCGGTTCAAGTTCTGGCATCGGCACGGCGGCGAGCTATTGGGCCGCGAACGTTGGGACAGAAACGTCGGGATCGGTGCTCAGTCCATCGAACCAGAACATGCTGGTCGGCATCAAGCCGACGGTTGGTCGCATTAGTCGTTATGGCGTCATTCCGATTACCGCCGACCAGGACACGCCGGGCCCCATGGCCCGCACCGTCGAAGACGCAGCCATCATGCTCGGCGCGCTCGAAAGTGCGGCCCCTGACCCGAACGACGCCGCGACCAAAACCTGCACGCCGCCAGCCAATCGCGACTATCGGCAGTTTCTCAAGCGCGATGGACTGAAGGGCGCACGCATTGGTATTCCGCGCGCGTTTTACTACGAGCCATACACCATTGCGGGTACGAACACTCCGCGCGGTGGAATCAGTACAGCGCAGTCTGCGGTGATGACGGAGGCGATCGCGATTCTCAAGAACGAGGGCGCGATACTTGTCGACCCAGCCAACATTCCAAGCGTCGTCACCGCAGACACGCTGCGCAACATCCTGCTCTGGGGGGTGTGCAGCGGTGTCGAAGGTCGCAAGGGTCGCAACGTCAATTGCTCCACCGATTTCAACTATGGGATGAAGCGCGACTTCAATGTCTGGCTCGCGTCACTCGGCGCCGTCGCGCCGTTCAAGACACTCACGGAGCTTCGCTGGTTTAACATTGCCAACGCACAGCGCGGGGCGATGAAGTATGGTCAGTCGCTGCTCGACATCTCCGACGAAATGGACCTCGTCGCGGACAAGGCCAAGTACGACGCGGATCGTGCGAAAGACGTTGATCTGAGCGGTGCGCACGGGCTCGATGAGATCATCAAGCGCGAACGGTTGGACGCCGTACTGTTTCCCGGCGCCAGTGGCGCGGCCATTTCCGCGCGGCCCGGCTACCCGACCGTCATTGTGCCGTTTGGCCGAGTCCCGAATGCGCCGACCCCCGCCTTTCCGCAGGGCTTCGATGCACAGATGACACCAGCGGGTGTGAGTTTCGCCGGTGGTGCCTGCAGTGAGCCACGACTGATCGAACTCGCGTTCGCCTTCGAGCAAGCCACCAGGCGACGCGTCGCGCCGTCATTCAAGTGATCGACGTGTTTCCTGCGGAGCGGTCGCGCGGCTAGCGCGTGCGACGCGTCGATCATGCGTCCATTGCGCCGCAATCATGCGCATCGATCCGTCAATGCGCCGGTTGTCCGAAGACGTGGCCGTCGCCACGGACCCGCCGACCCAGAGATTGTACGCGTTGACATGCGGAATGCGTCGAAAGCCTCAGGCCGCTGCGCTACGGGTGAACGAGGCGAACCGGGACTGTCCGCTTGCGCCAAGGACGCGGCGTTGGGCGGTGTTGTGTCGAGGGCTGGTTGCTGAGCCGCTAAAGTCGACGCGGACAAAACGGTCGCGGTAACGACAGCGCGAACCGTGTTGCGCGCACGCCGGACCGCGATCACAGTGTGTAGCACGTCGTGAACTCCTGGCCATGGGATTCGGGGTTGCCGGCGGCACATGCACGGTGCATAGTAGCGCAGGATTCCAAGCGATAACGAGGGGGGCATTCGCTCACCCGGACTGTCCACGCTTGGTGCGGACGGGAACGACGGGTGAGTACTGCGGTATGACCGTCTGTGGCCGCCAGGGCGGCCTCCTTCTGTGAGGTGCGCCATGAGTGACGCAGGACCCGATGGACAGGACACAACGTCGCCGCAGGACGCTGAGCCAGCGTCCGCTGCTGACCTGGAGCGCCTTGAGCGGAGCCGACGCGATCTGTTGCGAGTGCATCGCGCGTTGTTGACGATCGAACGCGTCCGCTATGAAAAGGTGCACGGACGCGTGGCCAACAACAGCGCGTTCCTGCAGCTCGTGATTGCCGATCCGTGGTTTGAATGGTTGCGACCCATGGCGCTGCTGGTGTTGCTCATCGACGAACGCACGAGTGACAAGAAGTCACGCCTCGGCACGACTGAGGCCGTCGACCTGTTTGAGCGCGCCCGGGGAATGTTGCATGCGGACGCGGACGGGGATGCGTTCCAGCGGCTCTATGCGCAAGCAATCCAGTTCTCACCGGAGATGGCGGTGCTGGCGCGTCAGGTCGCGCTGGGGCTGAGCATGTGACGTCGGCCAGGCGTCGGACTCCGGTGCGCGCCCTCGTCGCGTGGACGGCCGCGATCCTCGCTGGCGTTGCGGTCGCAGGTTGTGCGCGCGGCACGCAGCAATTTCTGGCGAAAATGAGCGCCGACCGGAACGGCGGCTACGTGTCACAGTTCGACTACCTCGCGGAGCGTTTCGACCGGCTCTATCCGTCATTTGGATACAAAGGCGTGGACTGGCGTGCGCAGCGCGCCATCTATCGGCCTCGGGCGGCGCGCGCGCGTTCGCAGGACGAACTCATCGCCGTCGTGCGCGAGATGCTGCAGCCGTTGCGCGACCTGCATGTGTTTCTGATCGACCCGCGCGGACAGTCTGTTGCTACCTATCAACCCACGCGCGTCGCCAACTTCGACAAATCGCGCTGGGAGCGGGCCCTCCGTGACGCCTCGTACGTGGGCCGCGGCACCTCGCTCGGCGAGGCCACGATCGGTGGCTATCCCTACCTGTTCATTGGTTCGTGGGATGCGCCGGTTGATGTGGCGAGTCTGGATTTGGCACTGGCGCATCTGCGGGTGCGCGACGCGTCGGGACTGATCATCGATGTGCGCGCGAACGCCGGCGGAGATGATGCCACCGCCATGCAGTTCGTCTCGCGCTTTGTCGAGCAGCCGTTTGCCGCCTCGTACGTGCAACTGCGCAACGGCCCGAGGCACGATGATCTGGACCCGCCACTGGCTCGCACCGTTTCACCGCGGGGGCCGTGGCAATACACGCGGCCGGTCGTCGTCATTGCCGGGCGCGCAGCGTTCAGCGCGTCGGAGAGCTTTGTCGCGGCGATGCGCACATTGCCTAATGTGACCGTGATCGGTGATACAACCGGTGGTGCGTCCGGAAGCCCGGAGACGTTCGCGCTGGCTGGCGGATGGCGATTCACCGTACCGCGATGGATCGAGTACGGCCCTGATCGCAAGCCCATTGAGGGCAAAGGCGTGCCGCCAACGTTACCCATCGCCTGGACCCCTGCGTCGTACGACAGCGCGCGTGATCCACTAATTGATGCGGCAGTCGGCATTCTCGGCGAGCGTAACGGCGTGTATCGAATGGCACCCGCCGGATCAACCGGACATGGCGGGGCCGTCCCGCAACGATAGCTCGGCTAGATTGCGACCAGACCGCCGGTTCGCCGTGCTGCGTGCGATTCCGTCAACGCCGATGAGGATGGGGATGACCGTTGGGAGTGGAGTGTGGTTAACAGTGCTGTGCGCGAGTGTGCTGAGGCCTGTGGCGATGGGTGCGCAAACAGGCGCCGACAGCGGAGGGCGCATTGGCGGGAGGGGGGCATCTCCGCCGCCGGGCGTCAAGCCGAAATTGCCTCCGACGCTCAAGGTGCCGACCACGTACGCCGACTTGTTTGCCGAACGCGATAGCCGCGCCGAAGCGGCCATTGGCTACCTCGGATGCCTGCAGGAAACGGTCATTGCATTGCGCTCCGGTACGCTGGGTGCGGTGCCGCGCGAGTGGTCCATCGCGTGCGTGAAGCAGGGCGCGGAATGGCGCGGACTCTTTGGCGAACTGGCAGCTGATGGCCCAGGTTTTGTGGTCCACCTGCAGTATGCGCTGCGGCGGCGTGCGGTGGTCACTGATGCTGTTGACACGGTGCGCGCGGGTGCGGTGGCGCGAGCGCTGTTCCGGGGCCTGTCGGCTCCGTTGCCTGGCGCGGGACAATACGAAGTGATTCCCGTCGTACTGCCGCAGCCGACATTCGTCGAAGTGTGGTTTCTCCCGGTGCCCAGTGCGACGCGCGCAATTGTTGGGGGCGACTCGTTGATTCAGATGTCGAGAGACGGTACGCGCGAACTCGGCCACTCCAAGTCCGCCGCCGCATTGCATGCCATCGCGGTGCCGTCGGCCGGTTCGGCATTCGTTGTGGAAAGCGCGGAGGAGCGCATTCCCTTGCTGAGTGAGTTAATCACGGCACGGATGGCACTCGACCACCTGCCGCGAATTACCGTGCGCACGCGACAGTACGACGCTGTCGTGACGAATGCCGCCACAGGGCTCGCTGTGTGGAAGCACGCGCGGCGATGATGACGGCTCGCGTCATGCTGTATGCCATTGGTCGTGTGCTGCTACTTGGCGCGGTGTTTGCAACGCCAGCCGCAGCCCAGCGCACGAGCCCGTCACACCCGCGAATGGCCGCCTGTCCCGACACGAACAACTGCGTGTCGACGGAGGCAGAGCGCGCGGGGCAGCGCATGTCGTCCGTCCCCTTCGCCGACACTCCGGAGAGGGCGCAGGCGCGCGCGAAGGCCGCGCTCCTGGCGGAACCGCGCACCGTGATGACGGACGAACAATTGCTCTTTCTGCGTGCGGAGTGTCGCAGTCGCATTTTTCGATTTGTCGATGACGTTGAGATCGTGATCGATTCCGCAGCGCATGTGTTCCGATTTCGATCGGCCTCGCGCGTCGGGAGCTCGGATATGGGCGCGAATCGCAAGCGCATGCGCCGGATCAGCGAGCGACTGCAGCAGCCGTTGTCGACGTCCGCCGCCAACCGCTGAGGGGATCCGTGTCCGTCACTATCCGAAACGCGGTGCACGGCGATGTGCCACTCATTCGCCAACTGATCGAAGGGCTGGCGGACTATGAAAAGCTCGCCCACCAGTGCCTGGCCACGGACGACTTGCTCCAACGCTACCTTTTTGGTGAGCGTCCGTTTGCCGAAGTGATCATCGCCGAGTGCGATGGAGAGGCGGCCGGATTCGCCTTGTTCTTTCACAACTTCTCGACGTTCCTTGCGCGTCCGGGGATCTATCTCGAAGATCTGTATGTGCGGCCAGCACATCGCGGACTCGGCGTTGGGCGAGCACTGCTTGGGCACCTGGCGACGTTGGCGGTGGAGCGAGACTGTGGTCGATTGGAGTGGTCGGTGCTGGACTGGAACGCGGATGCTATTGGCTTCTACGAGCGACTGGGTGCCGGCGCGCAGGACGACTGGACCGTCTATCGTGTCAGTGGTGACGCGTTGACGCGACTTGCATGTGAGACCAACGGCTCAACGAGGAAGCATGCTGACGACGCGACGTGACGTACTGCGACTACTGGCGGCCGGTGTAGCCGGCGGAGCCTTGTTGCCGCGCCTAGCGGCGGCGCGTGACGGTGGGCGAACGGCACGCATCGATCGCATCGGGCTGCAGCTGTACACGGTGCGCAAAGCCATGGCCAAAGACATCGAGGGCACGATCGCGGCGGTGGCGGCGGCGGGGATTCGTGAGGTGGAGTTTGCTGGCTACTACAACAAGCCACCTGCGTGGTGGCGTGCGTTGCTCAAAGCGAATGGACTGTCGGCGCCGTCAACGCATATGGCGCTGCCTAAAACCGACGCTGAATGGATGCCGCTCTTTGCGCAAGCGAAAGCGATGGAGCACAATTGGGTGATCGTGCCGTATGTCGACGCTGAGTTTCGGGGTAGCGCGGACAACTGGAAGCGTCTGGCGGATCGTCTGAACGCGGGCGGCGCCTTGGCGCGTAAGGCGGGGCTCAATTTCGGCTACCACAATCACGACTTCGAGTTTGAGCCGGTTGGCAAGACCACGGGCTACGAGATTCTGATGGCCAATACCGAGAAGTCCAATGTCGATCTCGAACTCGACATTTATTGGGCCGTCAAGGCTGGTCAGGATCCGATCAAGATGCTCAAGCGCTGGCGTGGTCGGTTCGCGTGTTGCCACGTCAAAGACGCTGGACCGCCACCGGAGCGGGCCATGCTCGATGTGGGCGCGGGCACCATCGATTTTCCGGCCATTCTGGAGGTTGGTCGCGCGCAGGGACTCAAACATTGGTTCATCGAGCATGACGAACCGAAAGATCCGATGGCCTCGATGAAGGCCAGCGCGCAGGCAATGCGGGACTATTGAGGCGGTGCCACCATCGGAGGTCGCCGCAGCCTATGACCGTTGGTACGCGACGTACGATAGCGACCGCAACGCAACGCGTGATCTCGACGCGCTGGTGCTGCGGTCGGCCGGGCTGACACTCGCTGGCGCGCGCGTGCTCGAGCTGGGGTGCGGAACGGGCAAGAATACGGAATGGCTTGTGCAACAGGCGACGTCTGTTGTGGCGGTTGATTTTTCCGCCGGCATGTTGTCCAAGGCGCGCCAACGCGTGACGGCATCCAACGTGCAATTCGCAGTGCAGGATGTACGCGAACCATGGCCGCTGGATGACGGTAGCGTGGACTGGGTCATCGGCAACTTGGTGCTTGAACATGTCGAACAACTCGACACCGTATTCCGTGAAGCCGCGCGTGTGCTCGCACCCGACGGAACGCTCTATTGCTGCGAACTGCATCCGTTTCGCCAATGGCAGGGAGGGCAGGCACAGTTTGTCGATACCGCCACCGGTGAGACGGTGCGCGTGCAGGCATTTGTGCACACGGTGAGTGACTATGTCAACGGCGGTGTTCGAGCGGGGCTCGTACTGCAACATGTCGGCGAACATGTCGAGGCGGCGGCGCCCGCGACGACGTTGCCGAGACTGTTGGCGTTGTGGTTTCGGCGGCCGTGAATTGTCAGGGCGATTTCTCGTGATGCGTTCCGCGTCACTGACTACCATCGGGATCGCGCTGCTCTGCGTGAGCGGCTGTCACGGTGATATCGCAACCGGACCGCCAGCCGATGGCAAACTCGCCGTTGGCACCTGGGGTGGCGACAGTGCTGGCGTGATCGTCACCGATACGCTTTCGCACGTGCACATCGGCTGCACATACGGTGACATGGGGCATGTGACACTCGACGCCGACGGACGATTCACGGTGTCTGGTAGCTACTTGCTGCGCGCATATCCGATTGCCATTGGTCCGACAATGCCGGCGCAATTTGTCGGACGAGTATCGGGTTCGACACTGACGCTCACTGTGACGGTCAATGACACCATTGCGCGCACGATCGTTGTGCGTGGTCCTGTTTCGGTGCGGCTGGGTACTGAGCCCGTGATGCAAAACTGTCCGATTTGTCGGATCCCCGGCGATCGGTCGTCGGCGCTGCGAGGATCGGGTGCTGCGCTGCCGCGCCACACATCGTGGTTTGGCGCGATGTTGCTTCGGGTCCGGTCAATATTTCGGTAGCGGATCGTACGTCGGCGCGTACCCGGACAGATTGTCCTCATGGCCCTCGCCCTTCGCGTATCCAGTCTCACACATCGCTGCGCCGATATCACGGCGCTGCGCGGCGTCTCGCTCACGGTGCCGGCCCGATCGATACTGGCCCTGGTCGGGGAAAGTGGTTCCGGCAAGACCACGGAGTTGCGCACGTTCAATCGCACCGTCGAACCAGCGCCGGGTTCGGTGTTCGTTGGTGACGACGATGTGACTAGGCTCGATCTCGTCGGCCTTCGTCGTCGCGTGGGATACGTTCCGCAATCAGGCGGACTACTGCCGCACTGGACGGTGGAACGCAACGTCGCCTTGGTGCCCTCGCTCAATGGACACGCGAATCCCGCGCTCGCCGCGGCGCGCGCACTCGACGTGTGCGGACTCGCACGCCGATCCAGACGCCGTGGCCGCCGTCGCCGCGAAGGGTGCGACGGCGCGGCAACAACTGTGGTGGGTGCGCATGCCGCTTGCGGCGCCGGTTGTGCTCGCGGGCATTCGTACGGCCGCCGTGTTGACGGTGGGCACCGCGACGTTGGGCGCGTTCATTGGCGCCGGCGGATTGGGTGAGCCCATTGTCACCCGACTTGGACTCGCCGATTCGCGGCTGGTGCTGTCTGGCGCGTTGCCGGCCGCGGTGATGGCGATCGTCGTCAACGGTGCGCTTGGCCTGCTGTCGCGACGGCTGGCGCCAGCGCACTTGCGGCGGCGCGCGACTGCGTCCGTATCCGCATAAACTGCCGGATGTGGCCTCAAGAGGGTACATTCAGTTATGCGATCCACTGGCATCCGTGAACTGAAGGACAACCTGAGCCGATTCATCGCGCGGGCCGCAGACGGCGAACGCGTGCTGATCACGGATCGCGGGCGAGTGGTGGCCGCCTTAGGGCCTGCGCCTACCGACGAGCTCGGGCCTCGCTATGCCGCAATGGTTGCCACCGGTCAAATTCGCCCCGCAGCGCGACCGGGCGGCGATCCGTTCGCCAAGCTGCCGCTGTTAGAATTGCCGAAGGGCACGGCCGCGGCGCTGATCGACGCCGACCGTGAAGAGCGCTTCTAAGCCTGCCAAGAGTCGCTTGCCTAGGCGTCGCGCACGCGAACCCCAGTTCCAATACGGCCAAAGCACGCGGTCGCTGCGCTACGTAGAGTCAAGTGCGCTGGTGGCGGCTATCCTCGAGGCGGATGTTGCCGCACAGCAGGCGATCCGAGGCCCCGGACGCTTGGTCACTTCCGTCCTTACGCACGCGGAAGCCGCACGCGCGGTCCAGCGCGCAAAGAATGCCCGTCGAGTGTCAGCGGATCAAGCCGTCTTACTCATGCGCGGCCTTGACGTGTTCGCCGAGGCATGTCAGACCATCGAGATCGGCCGCGACGTGCTTGCGCGTGTCGGCGGGACGTTTCCCATTGCGCCGGTGCGAACGCTTGACGCCATTCACTTGGCGACGGTCCAGACCCTCGGCTTAGAACCGTCGTCTGTCGTTATGGTCACGCGTGACATCCGTGTCCGTGAAAACGCCTTGGCCTTTGGGTGGCGCGTCGAGTAGTCCGCACGTCAGCGGCCCGTAGCTCGCACGCAGCGTCAAACGTCCCTTGCCAACGCGCGCACCGTCCCCAACTTCGACCAAGCCCGCTGCGACGTCCAACCGCTCCCGCCCACCCGCCGCATGACTGCATCCGCTCAACCCCGCCGCACCACGTACGACGTCTGCATCGTCGGCTCCGGTGCCGGTGGCGCCATGGCTGCGCACGAACTCACGCGCCAGGGCGCCAACGTCATCATGCTTGAGGCCGGCCCGTGGTGGGACAACACCAAAGACTCGTCGATGCTCAAGATGCCGTACGACACGGCGCGGCGCGGAGCCGGCACCAAGGAGCGGCCGTTCGGTGAACACGACGCTTGTCTGGGCGGTTGGGACATTCCCGGTGAACCGTACACCGTCGCCGAAGGATCGCGGTTCCAATGGTGGCGTGGACGCATGCTCGGCGGGCGCACCAACCACTGGGGGCGCATCTCGCTGCGTTTCGGCCCGCAAGATTTCAAAGGCAAGTCGCATGACGGACTCGGCGAAGACTGGCCGATCAGCTACGACGACCTCGCGCCCTACTATGACCGCGTCGATGATCTGATCGGCATTTTCGGCAGCCGCGAAAACCTACCCAATCATCCGGACGGACATTTCATGCCGGCGCCGGAACCGCGCTGCTACGAAAAACTGGTGCTCAAGGCGTCCAAGAAGCAAAACGTCACTTGCATCCCAGCACGGCTGTCCATCATCACCAAGCCACTCGGAATGCGCGCGCCGTGTCACTACTGCGGGCAGTGCAATCGCGGTTGTATGTCCAACTCGAATTTTTCGGCGCCCAATGTGCTGCTCTTTCCCGCCATGGCGACGGGGCGCCTCAAGATTATCAGCAACGCGATGGCGCGCGAAGTGACGACAAACGCGCAAGGCGTGGCCACCGGCGTGAACTACATCGACAAGAACTCGGGGCGCGACGAACACGTGTTGGCCAAAGTGGTTGTGTTGGCAGCGTCCAGTTGTGAGTCGAGCCGCATCATGCTCAACTCCAAGTCATCGTCGCATCCGAATGGTATCGGCAATTCAACCGGTGTTGTGGGCAAGTACCTCACAGACACGACAGGGACCGATGTCGCGGGCTACATCCCGGCGCTTGAATCCATGCCGCGGCACAATTGCGATGGAGTCGGTGGTGGGCACGTGTACATGCCATGGTGGATCGACAACAAGAAGGTGGATTTCCCGCGCGGCTATCACATCGAAGTGTGGGGCGGCTTCGGTATGCCCAGCTACGGGTTCATGGGTGGCATTCAGAACTATCCCGACGGCGGCGGCTACGGTGCGTCGCTCAAGGAGAGCTATCGCAAGTACTGGGGCACGACGATCGGATTCAGTGGTCGCGGCGAGATGATTCCAAACGAAAAAAGTTTCTGCGATATCGATCCGGACAAGAAAGATCAGTTTGGCATTCCGGTATTGCGGTTTCACTTCGCGTGGAGCGACTACGAGTACAATCAGGTCAAGCACATGCAGGAAACGTTCCGTGCACTGGTCGCGGAAATGGGGGGCAAAGTCTTCTCGCCGATGCCCACCAAAGAACGCGGCTACGGTATCGCGACCGGAGGACAAATCATTCACGAGCTGGGCACCGTGCGCATGGGCACCTCCGCGCAGAACGGCGCACTCAACGCCAACTGTCAGGCGTTTGACTGCAAGAATCTGTTCGTCACCGACGGTGGCCCGTTCGTCTCGCAGGCGGACAAGAATCCAACGTGGACCATTCTCGCGCTCTCCATGCGCGCCGCCGGTTACATCACGCAGCAACGCAAGGCGGGGGCACTCTGATGGAACGTCGTGACGTCATGAAGATGCTGGCCACCATGCCGCTCGGCGCGTGGGCCATGTCGGCGAGCGACGTGGCCGATGCAGCGGCACACACGCACACGGTGCTGGAAGAGATCGCGCAACAACCCGGCAAGGCATTCACGCCGAAGTTTTTTTCCGCGCTTGAATGGCGCACGGTGCGCGTGCTCGCCGATATCGTCATTCCACGTGACGCGAAGTCCGGCAGTGCCACCGATGCTGGTGTGCCGGAGTTCATGGACTATGTGATGATCGAGTTTCCGAATAACCAGACGCGGGTACGAGAAGGGCTCGGGTGGATCAACGCCGAGAGTCGCTCGCGATTCGGTGTCATGTTTGCTGACGCGACGTCGGCGCAGCGGTTGCAGATTGTGGATGACATTGCCTTCCCGTTCAAAAACAAGCCGGAGCACATTCAGGGCGTGCGGTTCTTCAGCACGTTTCGTGACCTCACAGCAAGCGGCTTCTTTACCAGCCGCATCGGCATCAGTGACATCGGCTACCTGGGAAACCGGCCTCAGTCTGCATGGAACGGCTGCCCGCAGGCCGCAGAGAAAAAACTCGGAGTCTCGTAGTGCGGATCCGCGCGGTTTGTGGTGCGGCCATCGTCGGACTTGCGCCTCTCGCACTTGCGCCACTCGCGCAGGCCCAACGCGCACCCGTCGCGCCTGCCGTGCGGTCGTTCGTGTCGGTGGATACGAACGTACTCGCGCTCACGAACGTGCGCGTCATCGACGGCACCGGTGCCGCGCCGTTGGAAGGACAGACGCTTATTGTCCGCGACGGGCGCATCGTCGCGATCGGCAAGTTCGGTGCGGTCGCGATTCCCGCTGGCGCGCAAGTGATGGATCTCGCGGGTAAGAGCATCATCCCCGGGTTGGTGATGGTGCACGAACATCTGTTCTATCCCACCGGGCCGGGCGTGTACGGCAACCTCGCGGAGAGTTTTTCGCGACTGTATTTGGCAGGTGGCGTGACGTCGATGCGCACCGGCGGCAACATGAACGGCTACGGCGACATCAGCCTCGCGCGCGCCATTGCGCGTGGTGAAAAACCAGGACCGTGGATTGACGCGACTGCTCCATACCTCGACGGGCCAGGGCTCAATCTCGGGCAGGTGCCGGTGTTGCGCGACTCCGCCGATGCTCGACGCCACGTAGAGTACTGGGCCGACCAGGGCGCGACGTCGTTCAAGGTCTACATGAACATCACGCGCGACGAGCTGCGCGCAACGACTGAGGCGGCACATAAGCGCGGACTCAAGGTCACCGGTCATCTGTGTTCGGTGACGTATCGGGAAGCGATGGCAGCCGGCATCGATGATCTCGAGCACGGCTTCTTTGCGATGAATGATTTCGTGCCGAACAAGCAGCTGGACAAGTGTTCGGCGCGCGGCGGCGCAGCGCAAACTACAGTCGCCACGCTCGATCCAAACTCGGCGGATGTGCAAGCCATTTTTAAAGAGCTCGTCGCCAAACGCGTCACGGTCACGTCCACGCTGACG
>JANMKU010000180.1:0-26327 GCA_031372205.1 Gemmatimonadaceae bacterium
CTGGCGCCGACATCGCCACCGGCGAGCCGGCCTTCCGGATTGCTCGCGCACCGTGATGTGAAGGTGTAGCACCGCATGGCCGCATGGCCGCATGACTGCATGACCGGAGACCGACGCACATTTGCGCATGTTCACGACAGCCGACGGAAACCAGGCGTCAGCGACACATTGTCGCTGACGCCTGTTTACATTGTGGGGTCGCGTGCCGCCGCCGAGCGCACGAGCCGGAGCACGCGATGACTCCCCTATCGCGAGGACGTGACAGCATGGCCAAGACGGTATTGGTGACGGGTGGCGCGGGATTCATCGGTTCGCATGTCGCGGATCGCTTCGTAGCTGAGGGGTGGCACGTCACCATCCTCGACGACCTCTCCACGGGCCGCGAAGAAAACATCCCGTCTGCCGCACGCTTCGTGCGGGGTGACATCACGACGCCGGAAGCAGCCACGCTGGTCCGCGATGGGAAGTTCGACGCGCTCTGTCACCTTGCCGCGCAGATCGACGTCCGTAGAAGCGTGCTCGATCCCGTCTTCGATGCGTCACGCAACATCCTCGGTTCGCTCAACGTCCTCGAGGCCGTCAAAGCCAGCGCGTATCCAACGCGCGTCGTGTTTTCGTCGACTGGTGGCGCACTTTACGGGGATTTCGATCCGCCACCAAGTACGGAGACATTGGCGAAGGATCCAGAATCACCCTACGGAATCGCCAAGCTCGCGGTGGAGTACTACCTCGCGTACTATGGCCGTGTCCACGGCGTGCAGACCGTCGCACTGCGGTACGGCAACGTTTATGGCCCGAGGCAGGACCCTCACGGCGAGGCTGGAGTAGTAGCCATCTTCTGCAATCGTCTGCGTGACGGTCGCGCGATGACTGTCTACGGCGACGGAGAGCAAACGCGCGAATACGTGTACGCTGGGGATGTGGCAGCGGCAAACTTCGCCGCGGTGACGCGAACGATGCCAGCGGCAGGGCGGCTTGATGCGCGTGCGTTCAACATCGGGACAGGAATAGAAACGTCTGTGAATACGCTCGCCGCAACACTGCAACGGGTCTCGGAGGCCACCACGCCGATCGAGTACGCTCCACCTCGGGCCGGCGAACTTGCGCGGTCAGCCTTGAACACGGCCAAAGCGGGAACGGTGCTCGGATGGACGCCGCTGGTGCCGCTCGAAGAAGGGTTGATGCACACGTTTGAATATTTCGCGAATCGACGCAGCGGTGCGGCCACGCGATGACTGAGGCCGCGCTGCTGCAAATCGGCGCGAAGTCCAGCGCGCTTTCGGGCTCACCGCTGGGCATGATCATGGACAGCGATACGGTCACGAAGGCCGTGTTGTTGCTGTTAGTCGCTCTCTCGCTGATGTCGTGGGGTATCATGTTCGCCAAGTGGCGCGCATTTCGCACCGCCGAGACGAACGGTCGCGCGTTCGTTTATGAGTTTGAGCGCGCGCGGGACATCGACGAGGCAGCGTCGTTTGCCAAGCGTGCCCCGCCGAGCGCCTTCACCGCCGTGTTTGCGCGGGCAGCGCGGTTTCTCAGTGCGACGACGCCCGCGCTCGGAGCGACTGCCGAGCGCGTCGCACGACTGTCCGGCTCACAGGTTGAAGCGCTGCGACTGGTGTTGGACGCCGAGAGCGGCCGCGAACGTGAAGAGCTTGGTCGCTTCATCCCGTGGTTGGCGACCGTGGGCAGCGTCAGTCCATTGATTGGTTTGCTTGGCACGGTCCTCGGCATCATCAGCGCGTTCACCGGAATGTTCGAAAAGGGCACAGGCAACATCTCCGCCGTCGCACCCGGTATTGCGACTGCGCTGATCGCGACCGCGGCAGCGCTCGCTGTCGCGATTCCGGCGGCATTCGCCTACAATATGTTTGCGGCGCGTCTCAGTCGTTTTGACAACGCGCTCGAAGGTTTCGGGTCCGAGCTGATTGCGCTGATGGTGAGCGAGGGGCGGATCTAACCGGAATGCGTTCGCGCCGGCGCGGGGAGCGGATGGCCGTCAACGGCGAGATCAACGTCGTCTCACTGATCGACGTGATGATGTTACTGATGGTGATTTTCATGATCACCGCGCCGATCATGCAAGGCGGTGTGGACATTCAGCTGCCGAAAGCGGATGTCCGCCCACTCGAGGCCAAGAATGGGCTGGTCGTCTCGATTGACCGCACGGGCCAGATCTTTGTCGACGACAAACCGTTTTCGTTCGACGAGTTTCGTCGGGGGATCAAGGCGTTGGCCGATCGCAAGGGCGGTGGCGGCGTTAGCGTGAAAGGAGACGGCGCCTTGCAGTACCAGCGGATGATGCAAGTGATCAGTGCGATGACTAAAGCGGGCATCACCGAGATCGGCCTCATCGCCGAGCCGGAGCCTGAGCGGTGATCATGCGTTCGCGCTCGCGGGAGAAGGCGATGCGATCGACCACCATGACATCGACCGCACTCTTGCCGCACGCGAAGTCCCCATCGCTCCGCGGCGGTATGGCCTTTTCGGCGCTGGTCCATGTGACGCTCGTCACGGCGATCATCCTGCTGAATCTGGACCGCGAACCGGCGCGTCCGCCGGTCTATCGCATCAACATCCGTGGCGCGCCAAAGGGCCCGCGTCAGGCGGGCATTGTGCAGCCGACGCCGACTCCCACACCACCCGCTCCCGCGCCACCGATCGCGGGAGCTGAACGCGTACCGGTCGAGAAGGCTGCACCAAGTAGCAAGCGCCCTGCGGTGACGACGGCGGCGCAAGCGACACCAGCGCCCGTCAAATCGCGCGCGACGGGAGAGCCAACAGCCGCACCGTCAGCGAAGACATCCGCGCCACCGACGGCAGGTGCGGGTGCAGTTGGAGGGAAAGGCGCCGACGTGGTCAATGTGCGCACGGAGGGGATCGAGTTTCCGTTCCCCGGGTACCTGCAGAACATCCAACGGCAAATCGCGCTCGCCTGGACTCCTCGCAGAGTCTCAACGGCACTGATCGCTGAAGTGAAGTTCATGATTCGGCGTGACGGTTCCGTCGCGGGCATCGAAGTGGTGAAAAAGTCTGGCGACCGCGTGTACGATTCTGATGGCGCGGCAGCGATCGAGGCCGTTGGGGTCGTGCGTCGTTTCGGCCCGCTGCCCTCCGGTTTTAGAGACGACGTGCTCGTCGTGTATTTCACATTTGATTACGCTCAGCGACCCTGAACCCTTGTCACGACATACTCTCACGCGCACGCTCGCGCTTGTCGGCTCTCTTTGCTCCCTGCTGCTCCCGACGGCGCACCTTGCGGCGCAAGGCGGAGTGAGCCTCGGGCTGACGCGGTACGGCGCCGGACAGAAGGTCGCGTTGCTCGTTGTTCCGATTCGCGGGGTGTTTGGTGACTCGCTCGGCACCATGCTGGCGCGTGACTTCGACTTCAGCGATCGCTTCACGCTTGTTCCCGCCTCCAGCGTGGCGGAACCCAACGGTCCACCCAACTACGATCTGTTCGCCAAGCTGGCCGTCGACGGCGTCGTGCAGGGTACGCTGCTGCCATCCGGTTGGCTCCGCATCGTGCTGCATGACGTTGGGAAGCGCGTCATTCAGAATCAGAAGGACTTTCCATTGCCGGCACCGGCAGGCTCTCCGGCGTGGCGAATGGCGGTCCACGGCATTTCGGATGGGATCGAAGAGTGGATTGTGGGACAGCGCGGTATCGCATCCACGCGCATCTCGTTTTCGCGCGACAATCGCATCTGGACGGTGGACAGCGACGGCGCGAATCCACGGGCGGTAACGGCGGCGGGGATGTCGTCCACCTGGACGCCCAACGGACGTTCGCTGGTGTACACCGGCAATGGCGGTGCGAACAACCCGCTGTACGTCACCGACCTCGCGACGGGCGCGCAGCGAACGTTGACCACGACCGGCAATGGGGACTTGGACATTACGCCGGCCGTGTCACCGGATGGCCGGAGTGTGGCGTTTGCGCGCGTCTCCGACGCCGGGACCGATTTGCGTCTCGTGTCCATTGAAGGCGGCGCGGTGCGCCGCATCACCGTTGGTAACGGGCGCATCAGTTCTGGGCCATCATTCAGCCCCGACGGGCAACGCCTCGTGTTCAGTTCCGACCGTTCCGGGCACAACGAAGTGTATATTTGTGATATCGATGGAACCAATCAGGAACTGCTGACGACGGGTGCGTACGGTGATCGCAATTATCGTGTCGCGCCGGATTGGTCGCCAGACGGGCAGGTGGTGGCGTTCGGCTCACTCAACGGAAACGCTGGGCAGATCACTACCGTGCGGCTGAAAGATCAATCCATGAAAATGGTGACCAGCGACGGACGAAACGAAGATCCGAGCTGGGCACCGGACGCACGACATCTGGTGTTTACGTCCAATCGCAGCGGCGTGCGTCAACTGTGGGTCGTTGATGTGGAGACGGGACGGACGCGGCAGCTGACGCGAGGCTCAGCGGCGCGATTGTCGTCGTGGTCGCCGCGTTTGTCGCCGTGATTGCGATCCATCCTGTGCTCGTCTGTCGCCATTCCTGCAGCAACACATCCCTTTCTCGACGTTCCTCTCACTCGGCACGTCATATCATCCACCTTTGGTTATGGAGTCATTCGACATGATTCGTCCGTTTCGTCTGACGCTGTTGTTGGTCGCAGCACCGCTGATGGTCGCTGCATGCAAGAAGAAGCCGGCGGTGGTGGCGCCAACGCCGTTGACGGCCGAGCCTGCGGGCACGGCCAGTACGAGCCGACCAACTGCTGCATCGACTACGGCAACGCCGGTGGATGGCGCCAACGCGGAGACAGCGTTGATCAACAAGGCGCGCGCGCTCATACTCGAAACCATCTACTTCGAGTACGACATGGACGAACTGCGCGATGACGCCCGGGCATCGCTCGACGCGAAATTGCCGTTGCTCAACCTGAACAAGCAGCTGCGCTTTCGCATCTCGGGGCACTCGGACGAGCGCGGCAGTGACGAATACAACATTGCGCTCGGGCGTCGGCGCGCGGAAACCACCAAGCGGTATCTGACCGATCGCGGTATCGACGCCTCGCGCATCGAGACGACCTCGTTTGGCCGTGAGCGCCCGGCAGTTCAGGGCACGACCGAAGACGCGTGGTCAAAGAACCGGCGTGCAGAGTTCGAGATCATCACCGGCGGCGACCAGCTGCGCGCCCGCTGATGCAACGTTTCGCGCGTATGGGTCGTGTGCGTCGCATGATGCCGGTCGCGGGGTGCCTCGTGCTCGGCGGCTGCTTCGCCACGCGAAGTGACGTACGCATCGTACAGGGCGACGTCGCGGCGCTGCGCACGGAGTTGGTGCGCAACGACCTCGAACACAAGGAAGCGCTCGCGGCGGCCGTTCGGGTGTTGCAAGCGGTCGCTGATTCCGTGGCGCGCGTCAACGCACGCACGCTTGCCCTGCAGGGAGATGTCCGGACCGAGACGCGCGCCATCAAGGAGCAATTGCTGCAGCTCCAGGCACTGCTCGGACAGAGCGAGAAGAATATCGCCCGCCTGAAGGCGGCATTGGAAGAGCGCGCCAACGCGCCACCACCGGTCGGTTCCACCGGTGCAGGCGACAGCACGGCCGCCACCGCGCCAACGGGACCCAGTGTACTCTACATCAATGGGTTGAATCTCATTCGGAGCGGCAGCACCACGACCGGCCGGAACATGCTCAACGAGTTGATCAACACGTACCCCAAGTTCGAAAGCATCATCGACGCGAAGTACTGGGTGGCGGTTTCGTACCAAACAGAGAAGGCTTTTCCTGCGGCGGATGCGGCCTATGCTGGCCTGGTGGCGGAGTACCCGGAATCGTCGTATGCGCCAACGGCGGTGTACAAACGCGCGCTGATGTTTTCGGCACAGGGTAATGCCGCGCGAGCCAAAGAGTTGTACCTGCTCGTCATCTCGCGCTATCCCAAGAGTCCGGAGGCCACCTTCGCCGCCGAACAGCTCAAGCCGCGCTGATCCGGCCGATTGCGAATCGCGACGATGTCTCCACGACCATGACCAGTACACCACATTCTGAAATGCCGTTCCTCGATCATCTCGAGGAGCTGCGCTGGCGGCTGTTCCGCATGGCCATTGCGATTGCCATCGGGGTTGGCGTGGCATTCACCCTGCTGTATACCAAACAGATCGATGTCATCGGACTGCTGGCGCGTCCGGTACAGCCGTTCCTGAAGCGACCGCTGATGGTCACGCATCCGAGTGATCTGTTCAACATTGTGATGGACGCGTCGATCGCCCTCGGCTTGATCGCCGCGTCTCCAGTCATCGTGTGGCAGATCTGGGGATTTCTCTCGCCGGCACTCTACCGACATGAGAAGAAGATGGTGATCCCCGCGCTGATCGGTGCCGCGTTGCTCTTTCTGGCGGGCATGGCGCTCTCGTACTTTTTTGTACTGCCGGTGACGCTCGGCTTCCTGCTCGGCTTTCAGAGTTCGTCAGCAGAAAGCGTCCTCTCCGTGCACGAGTATTTCGGCTTTGTGTTCGCGATGTGCCTGGCATTTGGCGCCATCTTCGAACTGCCGATTGTCATCGTGCTGCTGTCGGCACTTGGCCTTGTGAAGTATCAGTTTCTGGCGAAGTTCCGCCGCCATGCCTTTGTGGGGTGCATCATTGCCGCGGCCCTCATTACGCCAGGGCAGGATCCGACGTCGTTGTTCGCGCTGACCGCGCCGCTGTATGGCCTATATGAAGTCTCTATTGTGCTCTCGCGCCTGATCTCCAAGCGTCGCGATCGACGGCTCGCGGCGCAGGAGGCGCCCGAACTCGCGTGATGCGGCATCGAAATGTCCGCGCGCTCGCGGGCATGCTGGTCTGTCTGTTCGCGCCAATGCTGCACGCGCAGCGGCCCGCGCGGCCGCAACAGCCGCCGGTTTCCGGCACGCCGACTGACACCCTGGCGAAGAAACTCAGCAAGGAACGCTTGCTGGTGGAATGGATGACGCCCGACTCCATCATGGCGGAACTGCTCCAGCGGAAGGGCTACAGCATCGTGCAGTATCAGGGCCGAAAGGCGCAGTTCGATGCGGTCAGCAAAGAGCTGGTGCTGCGTGGCGGACCGGCCGCAGTCAAGCGCGCCGAAACCATTCTGGTCGGTGACAGCATTTCGTATAGTGATTCGACACGACGCGTCGTGGCCAGTGGTGATACCGTCGTGCTGCGCGATCCGGCAAACGCCGATGCCGATGATATCATTGGTTTGGGTCGTATCGAGTACGACATGAATTCCAAGCGAGGGATCACCAACGCGTTTTCGACATCGTTCTCGTCGGGACAGCGGCTGTTTTTGAGCGCCGAGCGTGGCTCGTTGTTTTCGGACACACTGGTGGCCGGACGACACATTGTGTTCGCCAAGAATGGATCCTTCACGTATTGCGATCACGACGAGCCACACTTTCACTTTACCACCAAGGACATGAAGTTCGTGTCCGAGAACATCATGGTGGCGCGCCCGGGCGTGCTGTACATCGGGGAAGTACCCGTCTTCTGGATTCCGTTTTTCTTTCAAGACGTACGCAGTGGGCGACGGAGCGGCATGCTCACGCCGAATTTCGGCGTAGCGGAGCTCTTCCGGAACAGCCCATCGTATCGTCGGTCGGTCACCAACATCGGATATTTTTTCGCGATCAATGATTACATGAACGCCGAAGCGTCCATGGACTGGCGGAGCGGTGCACGCAGTTCGGACGTCGATCCGGGATTTCTGCGCAGCAACGTGGAGTATCGCTACCGGTGGCTCAATCGGTTCATCACTGGCGAAACGGCCGTCTCGTATCTGGCGCAGAATAACGGGACCAAGAATACGTCGATTACGTGGAATCACAATCAGGACTTCTCCAAACAAACGCGCGTGACCGCGCGACTCAACTGGGTGCAGAATACGCAGATCCAGCGGGCCACGACCATCAATCCCGTGGCCGCCAACGCGACCATTCGCTCGCAACTCAACTACCAGACAAAGATCGGTCCAGCGCAGATCAACCTCGGCGGGTCCCGCGTACAGTATCCGGGTCGGTCGCAAGTGGACATGGATTTTCCCTCACTCAACGTGACGACCGGCACGTTGGGAAATCAGTTCATCAATTGGACGCCGTCCCTCCGCCTCTCCGTCTCGCAGTCCCAGCGCATCGATCAAGGCATTCAGTTCCCATTCGTGTTTAACACGAACGGCGCCGGTGTCATTGACAGTGCACGTTTCCGCGCAGATCGGCGCAACATGCAGTTCGGCCTGGAAACACCGCTCAAGATTGGTGATTTCGTGTGGCAGAACTCTTTCAGTGTGAACGAGCAGTATCGCAACTTTCCGGAGCAGCGGGAGATCATTGGGGTGCGTGACACGTCGATCCGCTCCACGAGGATCTTCGCGCGAACCTTCGAGACCAACTTCGATTGGAATACGTCGTTCAACTTGCCGCGGTTTTTTCAGAACACCTGGAACGTCTCACCGTCGATCTCGCTCTCGAATATCGATCCTGCCTCTGGTCTGTTGGTGCGCACCGAGCGGAGTGGGGGCACCTGGGTCAGTCAGTCCAAGCGGCCCAGCTACAGTGTCAGTGCGTCGCCAACCTTGTATGCACGGTTTCCCGGCATTGGTCCCGTGGTCGCGTTGCGGCATTCCATATCGCCAGGGTTGAGTTTTTCATACTCACCCGTAGCCAACGTCACCGATGAATATCTCTCGGCGCTCGGCCGTTCCCGTGTTGGATATTTAGGCTCGCTGAAGCAGGAGCGCGTGTCGCTCAACCTGTCCACGAATATCGAAGCCAAGCTCCGCGCCAAGTCCGATTCGGCGCCTGAAGCCGGGAATAAGATCAAACTGCTATCGTTGCAATTTTCACCGCTCACGTATGACTTCGTGCGAGCAGATACCGGCAACGGCTTTACCGACCGGACGTTCAATATCTCGGCGCGCACGGACCTGCTGCCGGGTCTCGACTTCCGGTCCTCATACGAGCTCTTTCAGGGAGACCCGATTTCGGATACGGCCGTCTTTAGTCCCTATCGGACTGATCTGGGCGTGACATTTTCGCTCAACAGCAAATCCGGAATCTTCGCGGTGCTCGGGCGGCTGATTGGTCGAAAGGGCACACTGGAGGGCGTGCCGACGGATTCCTCGCGACGTCAAGGTCCGAATGAATCGAACATCGCGGCCCAAACGCGACAACAAAACGCGGCGGGCGGCGGCACCTTGCGGGGCACGCAGCTATCGATACCAGCGGGCCAGGGGTGGACACTCAACCTGCAGTACAACGCCGCGCGCCAACGACCGCCGGTTGGCGGAACGCAGATCAAGAATGATCCCGCGACGCTCTGTGAGTCACAACGGATTTTCGGACTATCCGCCTACGACCAGTGCATATTCACCGCGCAGAACGCGCCAGCAACGGGTCTGACAACGGGCCAGAGTGCGATCGGCGCGCCAGTATTTATTTCCCCTGCTACGCAGAACGTGACGTCGGCGTTTTCGTTTGGTATCACGCGCAACTGGTCGGCGCAGTGGTCCACGCAGTACGATATCGAACGCAATCGGTTTGCCAGTCAGCAGGTCGGACTTCAACGCCAACTGCATGATTGGAACGCGGTGTTCGCCTTTACGCAGGCCCCCAACGGCAACTTTGCCTTCAACTTCTTCATTGCGCTCAAGGCCCAACCCGAACTGAAGTTCAACTACGATCGCCAGACGTATCGGGGGAGTGGCTTCTGAGTGCGAATTGGTGGTTGGCGAGATGACGACGCTTTTGCTCGACGGACGGTCGCTCAGCATCGCCGACGTATTAGCGGTGGCGGACGCGCGGCAACGCGTGGAACTTGCGCCAGCGGCCCGCGCCCGCATGCAGACCACACGGGACGTGGTCAGTCGCGCCGTCGCGTCCGGTGTTCCGGTCTACGGCGTCAACACCGGCTTCGGCAAGCTCTCCGAAGTGACCATCCCAGGTTCGCAGCTCGCCGCGTTACAGCGCAACTTGGTACGCAGTCATGCCGCGGGTGTCGGAGATCCGCTGCCGGAACGCGAAGTGCGCGCGATGATGTTGCTCCGCGCAAACGTCTTGGCGACGGGATTTGCTGGAGCGCGCGCATCAGTTGTGGACGCGCTAGTTGCCATGCTCAACGCCGGCGTCTGGGCGATCGTGCCAGAGCAGGGGAGTGTCGGCGCGAGTGGTGATTTGGCACCGCTTGCCCATCTCGCACTCACGCTCATCGGCGAAGGGCGAGCGCGACTGGGCAGTAGCGAAGACGACGCGTCCGTCTTGCTCGCCCAGGTTGGCCTCGCTCCCGTCATCCTGGAGGCCAAGGAAGGGTTGGCGTTGATCAACGGGACGCAGGCGCACACGGCGGTCGCGTCGCTCGCCTGTGCTGAACTCACCCGCTTGTGGCACGTTGCGCACATCGCGACCGCCATGAGCCTCGAAGCACTGCTCGGAACGCCCGACGCGTTCGACGTGCGAATTCAAGAGGCGCGCGGCCAGCCGGGGCAAAAGGTATCGGCTGCGTTGCTACGCGCGCTGCTGGCCAAGAGCGATATCCGCGAATCACATCGGTTCGGCGACCCGCGCGTGCAGGATGCCTACGCGTTGCGCTGCGCACCGCAGGTGCACGGCCCGGCGTACGAGGCGCTGTGCTTCGCGCGCGATATCATCGAACGTGAGTTGAACGCGGCAACGGACAATCCGCTGGTGCTGGAAAGCGGTGAGTTGCTCAGCGGTGGCAACTTTCATGGACAGGCGGTCGGCATGGCCGCCGACGTACTTGCCATCATCACGGCGAATCTGGCGGTGATCAGCGAGCGCCGAACCGATCGATTGGTCCATCCGGATTTCAATCAGGGCTTGCCACCGTTTCTCGCCGGGTCGCCCGGTCTGGAATCCGGATTCATGATGGCGCAAGTAACTGCTGCGGCCTTGGCAAGCGAGTGTAAGACGCTCGCGCACCCGGCAAGTGTCGATTCGATTCCTACCGATGGCAACAAGGAAGATGTAGTGCCCATGGCGATGGCGGCAGCCACGAAATTGCGACGCACGGTGCGCAACTTGCGCCATGTACTTGCGATCGAACTGATAGCCGCCGCTGAAGGACTGGAGTATCGGCGACCGCTCCGGAGCAGTGAGCCGCTGGAACGCGCGCATGCGTTGATCCGCACGATTGTGCGCAAGGCCGACGGCGACAGACCGCCATCACCGGACATCGCGCAACTGGCCAATGCTCTTGCAACCGGCACGTTCGACGCGATCACGGATGGACTCGTCACATGAACGACGCGATGCCCTCGTCGCCGGAATCTGGACCACGGGTGGCCCAAGTATCAGTGCCACGACCCGTGCGCGCCGCACGAGGTCGCGAGCGCACGTGCCGCGGTTGGGAGCAGGAAGCGGCGTTGCGTATGCTCATGAACAATCTCGACCCCGACGTGGCCGAACGACCGGATGACCTGGTCGTGTATGGCGGCACCGGCAAAGCGGCGCGTTCGTGGGAAGCGTTCGACGCCATCGTCGCTACCCTGCGTACACTGGGCAACGACGAGACGCTGCTGGTGCAGAGCGGAAAACCTGTGGCGGTGTTTCGCACACACGAAGACGCGCCGCGTGTGCTCATCGCCAACTCGAATCTGGTTGGGCGGTGGGCGAACTGGGACGAATTTCGTCGGCTGGAGCGTTTGGGACTGACGATGTATGGGCAGATGACGGCCGGCTCATGGATTTACATCGGGTCGCAGGGCATCGTGCAGGGCACCTACGAGACGTTTGGTGCGGTCGCCACGAAGCACTTCGGGGGCACGCTCGCTGGTCGGTTGGTCGTCACCGCTGGTCTCGGTGGCATGGGCGGCGCACAGCCATTGGCGGCAACCATGCACGGCGCTGCCGTGCTGGGTATCGACGTCGACCCGAAACGCATCCAGAAGCGCATTGACACACGCTATTGCGATCGGATGACATCGTCGCTCGACGAAGCACTGGACTGGCTCACGCAAGCGCAGCATGCGCGCAGCGGTCTGTCTGTTGGCCTCGTCGGCAATGCCGCCGAGATCATCCCCGAACTCGTCACGCGCGGGGTGGTACCGGATGTGCTGACTGACCAGACCAGCGCACACGACATGCTGGTAGGATATGTCCCGGCCGGCATGTCACTCAATGCGGCTGCCGTACTGCGGACGCAGGACCCTGAGCAATACATCAAACGCGCCACCGAGTCGGTAGTGCGTCACGTTCGTGCGATGCGCGACCTGCAAGATCGCGGCGCGATCACCTTCGACTACGGCAATAACATTCGGACGGTGGCGTTCGATGCCGGAGTCGACGACGCCTTTCGAATTCCTGGTTTTGTCCCGGAGTACATCCGGCCGCTATTCTGTGAAGGTAAGGGCCCCTTCCGTTGGGTCGCCCTCTCTGGCGATCCGGCGGACATCCATCGCACCGATGCACTCGCGCTTGAGCTCTTCCCGCAGGATGAGCAGCTGCGTCGTTGGATGACGCTGGCCCGCGAACGCATCGCCTTTCAGGGATTGCCCGCTCGTATTTGCTGGCTCGGCCAGGGCGAGCGCGCGCGTTTTGCGCTGGCGATTAATGATCTGGTCGCTCGGGGCGAACTCTCGGCACCGATCGTCATCGGTCGTGATCATCTGGATACGGGGAGTGTCGCCTCGCCATTCCGCGAAACGGAAGGCATGCGCGACGGCAGTGATGCCATCGCCGACTGGGCCATCCTGAATGCCCTGCTGAACGTCGCCAGCGGCGCGTCGTGGGTGTCGTTTCACCACGGTGGTGGTGTGGGGATTGGCAACTCGCTCCATGCGGGGCAAGTCATCGTCGCCGATGGTTCGGATCGCATGCGGCACCGGCTTGAACGCGTGCTAACGAATGACCCGGGCATCGGCGTTGCCCGCCACGCGGATGCCGGATACGAGATCGCTATTGCGACGGCCGCGCGTGAGCACATCGACCTACCAATGCTCCGTCACCCATCGTAATGCTATCGAGTCGATACCGACCGTGGCATGTCCCAATCTTCCTCGGTAAGTATGCTTGGCTTCGGCTTCGACGCCGTCCGGTCTTGCTGAACTTCGAAGTCACAATGCGGTGCAATGCCCGCTGCAATTTCTGCGACTATTGGAAGACGCCGGCAGAAGCCAAGCACACTGAAATTGCAGAATTCGGCGAGATCGCTCGCCGCTTTTCACCGATGCTGGTAACGTTCACCGGTGGCGAACCGACACTGCGCAAGGATCTCGAAGCGGTCGTTGCGTCCGTCCGTCAGGCGGTACGATACACCTATGTGCAACTCATCACGCATGGGGCCATGCTCACACTCGAGCGCGCACAGTCGTTGTGGGATGCCGGAGTCGATCAGTTCAACATTTCACTGGACTATCTCGACGAGCGACATGATGTGGCGCGCGGCATTCCGGGACTGGGCGCGCGTATCCTCGATCTGGTACCGCGAATGCGACGTGCGGGCATCGGTGGCGTGCGGTTCAATACCGTCATCAAGAACGACAATCTGGATCAGTTGATGCCCATCGTCGAACGTGCCGCAGCGCTTGGTGGCGGAGTGAACTTTTCACTCTATACCGATTTCAAGAACGGAAATGGCGACTACGTCCTTGGCGCAACACATCACGCGGCGCTGGAGCGTGCCGTCGCCCAATTGCTCGCGTATAAGAAACGACGTCGTGGCATCATCACAAATTCAGACTACTATCTCGAACAGATTCCTCGATATGTGCGCGGCGAAATGACGGAGCCGTGTCAGAGTGGCATCACGACGATTCATATTGATCCGCAGGGTCAGGTGCGGCGATGCCCTGACTTTCCGCCCGATGGGCCGTGGCAGGAGTACCGTGGCTACACCCCGATCAATTGCAACGCGTGCTATTACGCATGCCGCGGTGAGGCTCAGGCGCCGATTCGCATCGCGTCGCGCATTCGCGATGTGATGGCGTGAGTCGGTGATGTCTGAGCCGGGTCCGGTCACGCTGTTTATAAACGCTGCGCAGACAATCACGTGCGCAGGCCCGGCGCGAGCGCGACGCGGCGCGGAGATGAACGATGCTGGCGTTCGATTGGGTGTTGGCGTCGCCGTGCAGGGCCAGCACATCGTTGCCGTGGACGATGACCACGCGCTGCATCACCGCTATCCAACCGCTGCGGTGGTCGACTGCGCGCGGGGGTTGTTGGCGCCAGGGTTTGTGGATTCACATACGCACGCCGTGTTCGGCATGGCACGCTGGGCCGAGCACGAACTCCGTGCGACGGGTGTCCCCTACCTCGAGATCGCGCGTCGCGGCGGAGGCATTCATGCCTCCGTCCGCGATTTGCGATTGCGCACTGACCATGAGCTCTTTGCGCTGGCCGTACCGCGCCTCGCCAATCTGGCGGCCAGCGGCGTCACCACCGTAGAGATCAAGTCCGGTTACGGCCTGTCGGTCGTTGATGAACTGCGGTCGCTGCGCGTGGTCCGGCGCTTGGCGGCGAGCCTGCCCCAACGTATTGAAGCAACCTGTCTCGGCGCCCACGAGATTCCCATGGAGTATCGCGACATCGCTGGTGGGCGGGCTGAGTGGATGCGAACGCTCGTGGACGAGCTGTATCCGGCGGTCGCGGCCGAGTCATTGGCCCGTTTCGCTGACGTCTTCTGCGAGCCTGGCGTGTTCACGCGTGACGAAACGAGAACATTGCTCAGCGGGGCGACCCGGCATGGAATGGTTCCGAAACTCCACGCCGACGAACTCCACGATGGAGGCGGGGCCGCCCTGGGCGCTGAGCTAGGGGCAGTGAGCGTGGATCATCTCGCGGCCATATCCGCCGAAGGGATTGCCGCGCTCGCCGCGTCCGACACCGTGGCGACGCTCCTCCCGGCGACGATGCTGTTCCTCGGGACGGGTCGCCAGGCGCCGGCACGTGCCCTCATCGAATCCGGGTGCGCGGTCGCCGTTGCCACTGACTTGAACCCGGGCACATCGCCGCTTCAGTCGTTCGGACTGGTGCTGACCCTTGCGGTGAGTGAACTCCGCATGTCGGCCGCCGAAGCGTGGATTGCGGCCACGGTCAATGGGGCCGCTGCTTTAGGTCTGGCTGGGGAGACCGGTCAACTGGCGCCGGGCTTTGCTGCGGACGTGGCCGTGCATGGCGTTGAGGACTATCGCGCGTTGCCTTACTGGTTCGGCGAGCGTCTTTGCCGCGTGGCCTGGTCACGCGGCCGCGCTTGTCACCCGGCCGAGCAACTTCTAGCTTCCGCCGGTTGAGCGGCTAGTCCGCGCGCGCTGGCTGGTGAGGCGCATTTTCCGTCTCCGGGAGACTGTTTCGAACGCATGTCTAACGCCGCGAAACATCGAAGGAAGGCGGCTGAGTTCGAACAGCTGAAGCAGATCGACCGCGCGATCGCGTCGTATGTGCGCGCCGTGGAAGAGAGCGAGGCAGAAGGCGAGGAGGTGGACGTCGCGCTCCTCAACAAAGTTGGTGACCTCGCACTTCGCCAAGGTCGGGTTGCCGATGCGGTGACCTATTACGAGCGCGCGGTCGAACACTACGCGACGTCAGGTCTCTTCAACAACGCGATCGCGTTGTGCAACAAGATTCTACGAAACGCTCCCGGACGGTCCAACGTGTACTTCACGCTGGGGCGTATTTGTGGTCGGAAGAAGCTCCGCGGCGATGCCACTCGCAACTTCCTCGAGTATGCGACGCGAATGCAGCAAGAGGGACGCATCGAGGAAGGAATTCGCGCACTGGCTGAAGTAATCGAGCTGATGCCGGAACTGACCGAGATTCGTCGGCTCGTCGACGAACATTCGGCGCGTGCGGGGGTCGCGTTGCGACGTCGGACCCCAGCGGCGACCACTTCGCAGCCCGCCAGCGACGGCGCGCCCCACGTCCACAAATCGCCCGAGCTTGTTTTTCTCGACGTCGACTACGGTCAGGTGCCGGCGTCGTGGACGACGACGCCGCGACCACACGTGCTCCGATCCGTAGCGCGGACGCCGATTCCTGCGTCCGCGCCACCGGCCATTCGTTCCGAACCAGCGCATGATCGCGTGGATCTGGATCTTACGCAGAGCCACCGGAACGGGCAGGCGTCACAGGAGCCGTCGCCAAAACGCGCCACGCCGGGCGCTCAAGAAAGGTCGGTGCGTGAGACGCCACACCAGCGTGCGCTGACGTCCGAGAACGGAGCCCGAGGTAAGACACCGCCGCCAGGTGGCGCCGTGGTGCCTCCCGAGGCGATGCGCGAGCCGTTTCGTCTTGACCCGCATGACTTCATCCTGCAGGGCGAGCTGCCACCGCTGATTTTTGACGACCTCCTGGTGGAGCTTGGCCTCGCGCTCTCTGCAGCATCGGAACCGGCAACGTCACTCGAGCAGCCGTCGGCCGATTTGAACGAGTCGAGCCAGGCGCGTTCGCAAGACGAAGGTCGGGCCGGACACGTTCGGACGATGAGTCTTTCGCCCGTGCCGACGCGCGCGACGCCCGTCAACGGTGTGAGTCTCACCCCGTCGCTCCCCATCGCGGCGGTTGCGGTTGAGGCGAACGTAGTTGCCGCATCACGGCGCGACGAACTCGGGCTTGCCGTCACGCAGTCTCCTCAAGACTGGGGTCTGCGACGTCGACTTGCGGAAGCGTTGTTCGAGGTGGGTGAACGTGACGCAGCGCTCGCGGAATTGGAATTGGCGCTCACCGGATTCGTGCAAGCGCGGGACGACGGTACCGCAGCGGACATCGCGGATATGCTAGTTGCGGTGAGCCCCGAACGCGTGCCCTATCACCAGAGACGAGTGGCGCTCGCCGTCCGCCTGCAGGACACCACGAGACTCCGCGTAGCCTATCTCGACCTGGCGGATTCGCTCGTCCGAACCGGCGAGGAGACCCGTGCGCGGGCCCTATACGCGCGTGTACTCGAAATGCACCCGGCGGATGATCGCGCCCGCATGGCGCTTGGAGCGCCGTCGCCAACGCCGCCTGTCGCTGCGCAACCGCAGTTTCTCAACCTCGCCGAATGGCTGCGTGACGATGCCGCGCCGGTGTCGACCCGAATGCGTATGCCGGAGCCAACGGCAACCGGCGACGAGCAGGCTGACTTTGAATCGTTGCTCAGGCACTTCAAGGAGGGTGTCGCGCGTTCAATTGGTGATGATGATTTCGAGAGTCGGTACGATCTGGGTGTCGCCTACAAGGAAATGGGCCTGTTGGACGACGCCATCAGCGAGTTCCAGCGCGCGTTGCGCAGCCGGGCACACCGCCTGCCTGCGTACGAGGCCTTGGGTCAGTGTTTTGTTGAGCAAGGCCGATTTGAGCTCGCCGCTACTGTGCTCACTCGGGCCGTGCACGAAGAGGGGTTCGGTGATGAGCAGCGAGTTGGCGTGTTGTACTTGCTCGCATTTTCCTGCGAGGCGAGGCAGCGCTTTGCGGAGGCGCGGAGCTATTTTCAACGTGTGTACGCGACCGATATCCACTTCCGTGACGTGGCCGCCCGATTGGCGGCGCTCGAATTGATCGCGTCGTGACGCTATCGACTCGCAGTCCTTCGGCGCTCGCGGCCGCGTTGCGCGATATCCAATCACCAATCCAGGGCGAACTGGAGGCGGTGTCCGGAGAGCTGTGGCGCATTGTCTCGGCAGATGTGCCGTTGGTGCAAGAGGTGCAAGAGCACCTCATGGGTATGAAAGGAAAGCTCTTCCGTCCGACACTCTTGTTGTTGTCGTCCAACGTCGAAGAGCAGCCGCAGACACGGGCTATCACCTACGCCGCGGTTGTTGAGCTCATTCATCTCGCGACGTTGGTGCACGACGATGCCGTCGATCACTCGGTGCTGCGGCGTGGCATGCCGACAATCAACGCGCTGTTCAGCCATCAGGTGTCGGTCATCATGGGCGACTACCTCTATCTGCGAGCACTCCGCGAACTCGTGACGCTCGGTGACCTCGACGCCATGCGCGCCATCACGGCGGCGTCCAACGAGATGACGCTCGGTGAAATGCGTCAGTTGTCGGCGCTGGATGCGTTGGCCTTCACGGAAGGCGACTACGAGACACTGATTCGCGCCAAGACGGCGTCACTATTTGTTGCGGCTTGTGAGGTCGGTGCGATGTGTGGTGCGGCAGGTCATCGCGACGCCTTGGTGCGGTATGGCGAACGACTGGGTATGGCGTTTCAGGTGGCCGACGACCTGCTGGACTACACCGAGGCGCAGGAGATGACTGGGAAGCCGAGCGGTCTCGATCTCAAGGAGCACAAAGTGACCCTGCCACTTATTGCCGCACTCCGTGAGATGTCTGGCCCAGAGCGTCGGAGCGTCGAAAAGCTGTTCGCAACCGCGTCTCCCGAGGATGGCGCGATCGGCGAAATCGTAAACATCGTTAGGGAGCGGGGCGGACTCGACTACGCGCGCCGCGCCGGCGATCAGTTTGCGCGAGAGGCAGAGGACGCGCTCGCCGACCTGCCAGATGGTCCGGCGCGCTCGGCCTTGATTGATTCGATCGCGTACGTCGTCGAGAGGCGCTGGTAAATGGCGCGCGGACCTTCGAAGCATAGACCGGGGTTCCACCTACTCGTGCTGACCGCCGGCTTTGTGGCGGGAGGGCTGATTCAACAAGTCGCCAGACGCTTTCTCCCCGTTGGTGCAGTGAAAGAGTTCTTGACAACTCCCGTCACCCCGTCCATCGGGCCTCTGCCGATCGATTTGGTTATATTGAAAGTGACCGTTGGATTTGCCCTCGATGTCTCGTTGCTGAGTCTCGTAGGGGTGCTCATCGCATACCTCATCGCTCGGTCCCTTTTCTAGGAGCACCTCATGAACTTCGGCAACTTCGGTTTCGGCGAGATCCTCATCATTCTCGTGATTGTGCTCCTGCTGTTCGGCGCGAAACGCATTCCGGAGATTGCGGGATCGCTCGGTAAGGGTATCAACGAATTCAAGCGAAATATCAGCGACGCCCAGAAATCCATTACGGATCCGTTACCACGATCGGACCGGGTCGCTGGATCGTCGCCGGTGGAATCCATTCGCGACGAAGAGCGGCCGGAGCCAAAACGACTGATCAGTTGAGCGATTTGACTGATTGACCACAGCAACGCATCGAGGCCCCGTCATCACACTGATGACGGGGCCTCGATGCGTTGGGTATTGGCTGCTGCCATTTGATCAGGGTGCTGCCTGCCGCCGCATGGCGCCCAATACCTTCGTCCGGTGGTCGTCCACCTTCACACTTTCGCGAAGATTCGTCAGATACTCCTGGACACGTTGTTGCCGCAGCGACTGCATGAGCTCCTGGCGCTGTTGGGCTTTCTGCACCTCGAAGGCGACTCGGCTTGCGTCCGACCGTTTCTCCACCCGCATCACCACCATCCCGTCAACGGCCGCTACTGGTCCACCGATCTTTCCGACCGGGATCGTAAATGCGGCGCCGAGGGCCTCATTAAACTGACCGAGGCCCGGTACCGTACTCACTCGGGCGAAGTCGGCCGTACGATCGACCGTGAGTTTCCGTTCCGCGGCCGCTGCTTCAAGCGTGGACGCGCGCGCCGCTGCGAGGAGTTGCGCGCCAATCGGCCGAAGCTTCTCGATACGCTTTTGGCGCGCGAGACGCGAGCGGATTTCTGCCGTGACCTCGGACAAGGGCTGCGATCCACCGGGCTGCAGCGAGTCGATCCTAGCGAGGTAATACGCCTCCGGCGCATCGAAAAGATCGCTGGTCTCACCCGCTCGAGGGCCAGAAAACGCCCACGCGCTTGCGCTCGGTACGTACTTACCGGCAAAGGTGAGCGGCTCCTTTTCGATCGCGACAACCGAGGACGGTGTCAATCCGAGCTCTTTCGCCGCCGCATCGAACTTCTTCGGATCGTCTACGCTACCAGCCTTGGTGGCCAGCGAGTCTGCGCGTCGGTCAGTGCGCGTCGCGCTGGAATCGCTTTGCGTGATCATCACCAGAATGTGGTGCAGCTCCGTGGTGTCCGCCTTCCGCTGGTCCATCCGAATGAGATGCCAGCCAAACGGCGTGAGCACCGGCTGCGAGAGCTCGCCGGGCTTCATCGAGCTGATCGCTTGCTCGAACTTCTCTGTAAAACGCCCCTTCGGGCTCTTCCCGAGATCCCCGCCTTTGGCCCCGGAAACGGAATCCATGGACTCTCGCTTCGCGACGTCCTCGAATTTCACACCGCCCACAATTTCCGCGCGGAGCTTCTCGATGCGAAGTCGTGCGGCCGCGGAGTCGGCGGCACCGATTACTCTGGGTATCGCGACCAGCGAAAGCACGGCCCGACCCGGACGCTCGAACTTCTTCTTGTTCCGTTCGTAGAAGCTGGCAACGTCCTGATCTGTGACAGTGACGGCCGTGTCCGTGAGGGTCTCCGGCCGTAGCAACACATAGCTCACCTGAGCCGAGTCATGGCGATCGCGGTACACCTGCCACACTCGCTCATCCGACATATAGACGTCAGACGACACCTGATCAAACAGCTTCTGCTTGGGGATCTCCGTCCGGTAGTAGTTTTCCAGTCCGGCGAGCATTCCTGACTGCCGGGACATTGGGCTGGCCAGCAAGCGACGGTACTTCTGGATATCGAACCTCCCGTCCGTCTGGAGCTCTGACGACTGCATGGCTTGGGGCGGCGGCGCGTTATTTGCGGCTTGGAGTATCTCGTCGTCTGTAACGGTGATGCCTCGCCGCTTGAACTCCTGCTGCAGTAACACGTCGTTCACGAGATCGTTGAACGCGTTGTCCTCGAGTGTTCGACGCTCGTCGAGGGTGATCGCGCGTCCAAGCCGCTGCTGCTCTTGTTGCTCGAGCGCGGTGACGCCGTTTTGCCACGACGTAAGCAGGATCTCCTCGCCGTTGACGGTCGCGACCGCGGTGGTCGTGGTTACCGCCGACCGCTCCGACAGGCCAGACGTCTGGTATAGCAGAAAGCTGCCGACGAACGCCGCGATCAGGATAATCCAGATGTATTTCGCAGCGCTCCGCATCGTTTGCAGCACGGGGCGGGACTCCTTGGGTCGAATGAACTGGGAAAGGATCAGATCTCGTGCGCCGCGACCGGTACGACGACGGCGCACGGACAAGTCAACGAAAATCCGGCAGAAGCCGCTGCGAGCGACGCGACTCCGTGCTCTCCGAGCACAAAGTCCACCCCGCATCTCGCGCTTCGCGCACAGTCTGGAAAGCTAGCCGCCACGAATCGCTAATAGCAAGAGACGTCACGACTTCTGCCGCTACATCGCAATTGACTTACCCATCGGACGGTCGCTAACTTGGCGGCGATTATCGCTGCTTACGTCGCGACGGGACCACACTTGAGGGCACTCGACGGATGAGCACTGCTGCCCGCATCGACGAACTTCGCAAGAAGTTCGAAGAGCACCCGCGCCGTTACTTCGCGCCGCTGGCGAACGAGTACCGGAAGACCGGCGAACTCGCGCTGGCGATTGCGCTGTGTCGCGAACACTTGCCTCAGCAACCGGGGCACATGAGCGGATATATCGTCTTCGGTCAGGCGCTCTACGAATCGGGGGCGCTCGCCGAAGCGCGCTCGGTATTTGAGCAGGCGCTCGCCCTCGATCCGGAGAACTTTATTGCGCTGCGGCATCTTGGTGACATCGCGAAGATGAACGGTGATACGTCTGCAGCGCGGCGGTGGTATGAGCGCGTGCTGGATGCAGATCCACGGAACGATGATATTGCGGCGCAACTGGCGTCGTTGACGGCCATCCCGACACCACCGATGCCCTCGCCACCGGTGCCGGTCTTTATCGGCACCATGACCGAACGGAGCATTGCGTCCACCGCGACGCCGCTGCTGGCGAAGTCGGTCGGTGCGACCACCGACGTCGCGCTCGCCTCGCCTACGCCGAATGTGGCGATGCGGGCCGTGGATTTTGATCTGGTCAATACGCGCCTCACCCATCAGGCGCCACTCGATCTTGATGCCATCGAGCAACTCGTCGCCCCCGTGCCTACCGTAGAGTCCGAGACGTTGCGCGCTAACGCACCAGTGTTCGCGGAGTCCGACGATTCGTTCGGCTTCCCCCTCGGGGAGCTCAGATCCGATGGCATCCCGGCGGAGCCCGATCCCGAGTTCGAAGTTGGCATCGACGCGCCGGTCTGGCCCGATACCGCCGATCTGGTGGCGCGCGTCGTCTCACCGCGCTCGTCCACGCCAGTCGATGTACCGATCACGGCCGACGCCGTCGCCGCTTTTGGGCGTGAGACCGGAGACCCGATCGGACTCAGTGCCAGCGAGCGTCTGGCCGCCCACCTTGCCGATTTCGTTCACGCCGAGGAACCAACGGTTCCGGTTGACGCGGTTGGCGACGACATCGTGCGGGGTGACGACGCATGGTTGCGCGTCGAGACCGACGAGCGTGGGTCGCACGGCGTGACGCGGAATTCGCCAGATGTCTCAGCAACGGACGACGACAGCGCCGCGCGTTCCACGGAGCTCACATGGCTGGTCACGCCAGCGTCGAACGAGGCGCTGCAGTGGATCTCGGCGAATGATCGTTCGGACGTCGACGATGTGCGTCCGACCGTCCCCGAAATCGCCAGTGTCTTCGCCGACGATACGCTCGGCACGACAGAATCGGATCCGCCCCCGTCGTCGGCGGTCCACCGCGGGCCGAATCATGGGCTGCACGACGCATTCGCACCAAGTGTCGCGGATAGCGGCGACGAAGCAGAGTCGCCGCGTGGTCCCGCTTTTGTCACGGCGACGATGGCCGAATTGCTGGTCTCGCAAGGTTACATGACGCGTGCGGTCGAGGTGTACGACGAACTCTCCAGAAGGCAACCCGACAACGTCGCCTTGGCGGCGCGGCTGTCGGAGCTTCGGGAGCGGATCGCGGCAGATGTGCATGGCGGATCCGTTCGACACGTGACCCCCGTTGAGTCTGCGCCACCCGTATCGCCGCTGTTACCGACGTATGGAGCTCCTGTGTGGGTCAACTCGATGATTCCTACTGCGGAGGGGGGAGAAGCTGAAGCCATGGTGTTCCTTGCTGCGGCTGCCCAGTCGAGGGCTCCTGCACCAATTCGCACGGCACGGCAAACGTTTGCGCTGCTCGCTGCGCGTCGCGCCCCTCGTCGTGTTCAGTCTGGTGCTGACACTGCGTCGTCGCAGCATGCGGACGGACTTGCATCGTTGTTTGGTGCCGACACACACCCAGCCGACGACGCCGCTGCGATGGAATTGGCCACAGCGTTTGCGCCGATCTCCGCGGAGCGCATGGCGGATGGCTCGGTACTCGAACTCGGCGCCATCCCTGCGGCAGTTTTCGCGGCGCACCACAATGACGCGTCCGCTGTGTCCGCGTCAGTCTTGACCGCTGATTTGGGTGAGGCGTTTGCGTTTGATCGATTCTTCCCCGATCCTGCGGTCGGCACCGGGCATGCTGCGCCAGCAACCGCTGCGAACAATCCGACGGCCGGTGACGATTTGGCTGAATTTTCCGCCTGGCTCAAGGGACTTGGACCGCAGTGAAGATCGGCATACTCAACGGACCGAATCTAAATCTGCTCGGTGTGCGCGAACCGGCAGTGTACGGTCGCACGACCTTGCGCGAAATCGAAGACGGGCTGGTGGCGGTGGGGGCCGAGTTGGGAGTGCACGTCGTGGCCGCCCAAGCGAATGGCGAAGGGCAATTGATTGATGTGTTGCACACGTGGCGCGGAGATGTCGACGGGGTCGTGATAAACGCGGGAGCGTACTCACACACGAGTCTGGCCATCCGCGATGCATTATCGGCAACGTCGCTGCCGTTTGTGGAGGTGCACCTGACGAACGTCTTTGCGCGTGAACCGGAGCGTCGACACTCAATGCTGGCAGGCTCGGCGATTGCGCTGATTTGTGGCTTTGGCGCGTCCGGTTATGAGTTCGCGTTGCGTGGTCTGGTACGCGCGCTCCAACCACGAGATTGACGGCTCCGTTCGTGACCGATATGCGGTCGAGTCGACTCGCCGCTCTGCGCGACTCGCTCGGGCGTTCAGATCTGGATGGGTTGTTGTTGAGTGGCGTTGCTAATATTCGCTATCTCACCGGGTTTTCTGGGAGCAGCGCGCTTGCCGTCGTCACGGCCAGAGACTGCCTGCTGTTGACGGACTTCCGGTACGCCACGCAGGTGGATGTAGAGGTCGGCGCAGCCGCCACGGTGAAAATCGAGACAGCGAGTCTCTGGGCGGGGCTGTGGGCGCATTTGAGTGGCATGGCCGGCCTCGACCGAATCGGTTTTGAGTCGGCGCATCTCGTGCATCGCGACTTTCAGCGGCTCCTGGAGCAGGGTGCCCGATGGCAGTGGCGCCCCACCACGGACCTTGTCGAAACGCTTCGCCTCAGCAAGGATGTCGGCGAAGTCGAGAAGATCCAGCGGGCGGTCGGCATCGCCGAACAGGCGCTGTCCGCCACACTGCCCAACATCCGTGCGGGCTTGACCGAGACTGAGGTTGCTGGGATCCTCGAGCATAACCTGCGTGATGCGGGAAGCGAGGCGTTTCCGTTTCCGTCTATCGTTGCCGGTGGTGTCCGCTCTGCATTGCCGCACGCGCGCGCGTCAGATCGCCCGCTGGGTCGCGGAGAGTTCCTGCTCCTGGACTTTGGCGCGGTGTTCGAAGGGTATTGCTCGGATATCACGCGAACCTTCGTCGTTGGCAAAGCTACCGATGCGCAGCGTGAGGTATACGGGATCGTACGCGAGGCAAATCGCAGCGCTTCGGGTGCGATTCGGGTAGGAATGCACTGTCGGGCTGCAGATGCCGTCGCGCGCGATTACATTCACGCCCTTGGATTCGGCGACGAATTCGGTCATTCTCTCGGCCATGGCATCGGACTCGAAATTCATGAAGCCCCTCGCTTAGCGAAGTCTGTGGACGAGCCGATCGTCGCGGGGGCCGTCGTGACGATCGAACCCGGTATTTATAGACCCAATTGGGGCGGCGTTCGGATCGAGGACGATGTGCATGTAACCGACGACGGCCCCCGAGTTCTCACGAGCTTCACGAGCGAACTGCTCGAGATCGATTAACGCGCAATCCACTCTAGCGTCGAGACGCGCCTGTGCGGCGGCGACTCGCCCTGTTTCTGTTTCCCCGAGATTCCCACGGCCATGATCGACCTGCGTTACGTGAAGAAGCTGATCGAGATGATCGACGGCTCGTCGGTGGATTCCGTCGAAATCTCGACGGACAAGGGCATGAAGCTTCGAATCTCCAAGAACGCGCAGCCGCGCGTGACGACGATGAGTGTGGCCGCACCAGCGCTGGCTCCTGTGGCGCTGTTGCCCCAACCATCGTCGGCGCGTCCTTCCGAGGAAGGAGTGGCATCAGTGCCGAAGGCCGAGGCGCCGAAAGCCGTGCTTCTTGAGATCAAGTCGCCAATGGTGGGGACGTACTACTCAGCTCCGGAGCCAGGTGCGAAGCCGTATGTGTCGGTCGGCGATCGTATCAGCAAGGGGCAAATCGTCTGCGTCATTGAAGCGATGAAGATCATGAATGAGCTCGAGTCCGAGTTCGACGGGGTACTGCGTGAGGTCGGCGTGACCGACGCGCATCCGGTCGAGTACGGACAAGTGCTCTATCGTCTTGATCCAACCGGCTGAGATACTATGACATGACGATGGTCTCTGGCGCCGCACCCGGCGTCGCCCCTTCGACCGGCCTCGATTTGAAGGCCGCACTGCAGCGGATGGTTCGTGAAGGCGCATCCGACTTGCATTTGAAGGTGGGACGACCGCCGACGCTGCGGTTGCACGGAGACCTTGTCCCGTTACAGATGCCAGCCATGCGTCCTGAGGAACTCCGGACCCTCGCCGAGCAGTTGTTGCCGCCGGCGCAGTTGCGCGAGTTCGTGGAAATGCGCGAGGCGGACTTCGCGATCAACGTCCCCGGCATTGGGCGCTTTCGTGTCAACGTGTATCAACAGAAGGGCACCGTTGCCTTCGCGCTCCGGTCGATTGCGCACGCCGCTGCCACCATTCGCGACCTGAACCTGCCGCCGGTGCTGGAGCAGATCTCGATGCGGCCGCGCGGCCTTGTACTCGTGACTGGAGTGACGGGTTCAGGCAAGAGTACGGCGCTGGCGGCGATGCTGCACCACATCAACGAGCGTCGCTCAGCGAACATCATCACGATCGAAGATCCGATTGAGTTTGTCCATCGTGATGCGCAAAGCCACATCAACCAACGCGAAGTCGGCACGGATACGGCGACCTTCGCACAAGCGCTGCGCCGAGTGCTTCGTCAGGATCCAGACGTCATCATGATTGGTGAAATCCGTGACCACGAGACGCTGGATGTTGCGCTCAAGGCTGCGGGCACGGGTCACTTGGTATTCTCGACACTGCATACCACCGACGCGACGCTGACG
>JANMKU010000187.1:0-7680 GCA_031372205.1 Gemmatimonadaceae bacterium
CTGGTATCGTGGTGGCGACGCTGGCGCCGACGTGCGTGTCGCCAATCGCTTTTCGGCGTCGCTCTACGGATCGTACGATCGCGTCACCAACGATCAGCAATGGGTTGGCAACTACGGCGCACTCCTCAGCGACACCACACACTACACCTTTGCGCGACTCGATCAGCACATTCTGGCTTTGACGGCGCGCGCCAACTGGACCGCCACGCGCACCATGTCCGTGCAGTTCTACGCGCAGCCGTTCGTCTCGTCCGGTTCGTACTCCGGCTGGCAACAGCTCGCGGCACCGCGTGACGATGACTACGCGTCGCGGTTCCGCTCCTATGGTGCGGGCCGATCGCCGAGCAACTTCAATGTCAAGCAGTTCAACTCCAATGCCGTGGTGCGTTGGGAGTATCGTCGGGCAAGCACCCTGTTCCTTGTCTGGCAGCAAGGGCGGGCCCAAAGCAATCTCAACCCGGGCACGTTTGAAGCGACACGCGATGTCGGTGATCTGTTCTCTGCTCGGCCGCTAAACACGTTGCTGGTCAAACTCTCGTACTGGTTCAATCCGTAACACACGCTAAAACATGACGGACACGTCGTGTTTGCGTCCCCGTCCCCCTTCCCTCCCGCCGGTCCTGACGGGAGCTTTACCTGTCCTTTCAGGAGATCCGAATGCGTGTGACGACGGTCGGCGTAATAGGCGCCGGCGCGATGGGGAGCGGCATTGCCGCCCTGGCTGCCTCCGCCGGGTGCCGGGTGGTCCTGCTCGATATTCCGGGCGACCCGGACCCCACGTCGCCCAACCGCAGTGCGCCCGCGAAAAACGGGCTGCAGAAGGCGGTCAAGTCGAAGCCAGCGTCGTTTATGGAAGCTGCGGCAGCCGCCCGCGTACGCACCGGGAACACCGAAGACCACCTCCATCTGCTCGCCGACTGCGACTGGATTTGTGAGGCGATCATCGAGTTGGCTGAACCAAAGCAGCAACTGTTTGCGCGCATCGAAGCCCTGATGAAACCGTCGGCGATCATCTCGTCGAACACCTCAGGCATTCCGATGTCCACGCTGCTCGATGGGCGCAGCGAGAAGTTTCGTCGCCGTTTTCTCGGCACGCACTTCTTTAATCCGCCGCGCTACATGCATTTGCTGGAGATCATACCCACCGCGGAAACTGATCATGCCGTGATCGGCGCGATGCGGGAGTTTGCCGAACGCACGCTGGGTAAGGGCATCGTCATTGCCAAAGACGTCCCGGGATTCATAGCCAACCGCCTCGGCGTCTTCGGCATGGTCGGCACGATGCGTCGCATGATGGAGCACGGCCTCACCGTCGACGAAGTGGACGGACTCACCGGCTCGCTGATTGGGCGCGCCCGCACGGCGACCATGCGCACCGCCGACCTCTCCGGCCTCGATGTGTTGGCGCATGTCACCAAAGGAGTCGGCGCAGCAACTGGTGAAGATTTGTCGCTGCCCGATTGGGTGTTGGACTTGGTGAAAGAGGGCAAGCTCGGCGACAAGAGCGGCGGTGGCTTTTATACCAAGACGAAAACCGGCACGCTGACCTACGATTGGAAGACCAAAACGTACGTGCCGCAGCAACGGCTGGAGGGAGGCGACATCGGACAGGCGATTCGTCTGCCGATCGCGCAACGCCTCCCGGCGGCTATCCAGATGCCCGGCGCACAGGGTGCGTTCTTGCGCGATCATCTCGTCGATGCCGCGCACTATGCGTTGACGTTGGCGTCGTCATTGGGGCATGACATCGTTGGCATTGACCGTGCGATGGAGTGGGGCTACGGCTGGGAAGCGGGCCCGTTCCGCATCATGGACGCGCTCGGGCTCGACTGGCTTGCCCAGGAATTTGCGGCGCGCGGGCTTGCCGCGCCGCCACTGCTCGAGCGTGCGCACGGCGCTTTTTATCGTGACGGCGAATACCTCACGTTCGATGGCACGTACGAGCCGTTGCCGAGCATACCGGGACGTGTCTCGCTGGCCGCGCTCGCTGCACACGGCCGCGTGCTCGAAGACAACGGACTCTCTCGTCTGATTGATCTTGGCGACGGCGTCGCCTGCTTCGAGTTCCGATCAAAAATGAATACGCTCGGCGACGGCGTGCTCACCGGGCTCGCCAGTGCGCTCCGTAAAGTTGAAAAAAGCGGATTCGCCGGACTGGTCATCGGCAACGACGATGCACGCGCGTTCAGTGTGGGCGCCGACTTGTCGCAAGTATCGTTTGCCGTTGCTGCCGGCGCTTGGGACGACATCGCCGCGTCATGCAAAGCGTTTCAGGACACGGTCATGTCTATTCGGCGCGCGCCGTTTCCCGTGGTCGTCGCGCCAGCCGGGATGACACTCGGTGGCGGTGCAGAGTTTACACTGCACGCCGACGGCGTGCAGGCGCACGCCGAAACGTACATGGGGCTTGTTGAAGCGGGGGTTGGATTGTTGCCGGGTGGCGGTGGTACGAAGGAACTGCTCATGCGCTTCACCGCCGAACTGCAGAACTACGAAGAGGTGGATCTGTTTGCGGCCGTCAAGCGCGCATTCAAACTGATCGCCTTCGCCACCACCAGCACGAGCGCGTTCGAAGCGCGCGCGCAGGGCTACATCAGGTCGCATGATCGCATCAGTATGAATCGCGATCACCAGATCGCTGATGCCAAAGCACGTGTGCTCGACCTTGCCCCAGGCTATCTCCCGCCCATCGAGCGCACGGTTCGCGCATTGGGTCGTGACGGCCTTGGCAATTTGGAGTACGCACTCTGGAGTGCCAAAGAAGCCGGGCAAGCGTCTGCGCACGATGTGCGAGTGGGTCGCGCCATCGGCTATGTCCTTTGTGGCGGCGACGGCACAGCGCGTGACGTGACCGAACAAGACGTGCTGGACCTCGAACGCGAGCAATTCCTCAGTCTTCTCGGTACTAAGGAGACGCAGGAACGCATCGCGTACACACTCAAGACCGGCAAACCCCTGCGCAATTGAGCGCGCACCTCGCCGCATGGAGCATTGATAGATGACCGACGTTGTGATCGTCAGCGCAGTGCGCAGCGCGGTGGCGCGTGGCAAAGCCGATGGTTCGCTTGCCGGCACGCATCCGGTTGATGTGTCGTCTGCCGTGATGAAGGCAGCCATCGCACGCGCCGGGATCGACCCAGCGATCATTGAAGACGTGCAGTGGGGCTGCGCGATGCCGGAGGCATCCCAGGGCCTCAACCACGCACGGCTCGCGTGGCTGCGAGGCGGCTTACCGGTCGACACATCGGCAGCCACCATCAATCGCTTCTGTTCCTCTGGGCTGCAATCGGTCGCGTACGGCGCGCAGGCGATCATGGCAGGCATGGGCGACACGGTGCTCGCTGGCGGCACCGAAATGATGAGTCAGGTGCCGATGTCTGGCTACAACGCGCGGCTCTCTCCGGACATGACCGAGAGTTACATCGGCATGGGCTTCACGGCCGAGCGCGTCGCCAAGCAGTGGGAGATTTCGAGAGCGGCGCAAGACCAGTTCGCCTTCGAAAGCCAACAGAAAGCGATGCGCGCGATCACCACGGGCGTGTTCAAGCCAGAGATTGTGCCGATCACCGTCAAACGATACGCGTGGCGCGGTGCGGAGAAGACCACGACGGACGTCATCTTCGACACCGATGAGTGCCCGCGCGCCGACACGACGCTCGAGGGACTGACCAAGTTGCGACCGGCTTTCGTACCCACCGGTTCCGTGACGGCGGGCAATGCGAGTCCGTACTCGGACGGTGCCGCTGCGATACTGCTCATGAGCGCCGCACGCGCAAAGGCACTGGGACTCGAACCGCTGGCGCGCTTCGTCAGCTTTGCCACCGCCGGTGTCTCACCCGATATCATGGGCGTTGGCCCGATCAAGGCCGTGCCGAAAGCGTTGTCACGCGCTGGGCTGTCGCTCAGCCAGATCCAATTGATTGAGCTCAACGAAGCGTTTGCCGCACAAGGGCTCGCTGTCATGAAAGAGCTCGGAATGGACCCAGCCATCACCAACGTCAACGGCGGAGCCATCGCACTCGGCCATCCGCTCGGTGCGACCGGGGCCAAGCTCACCACGCAATTGGTGCACGAGTTGCGGCGGCGTGGCGGTGGCTATGGGCTCGTAACGATGTGCATTGGTGGCGGCATGGGTGCCGCCGGTATTTTTGAGGTGTACAAAGGCTGAGGACCCCGACGCGGCCCACCGGCAGCGTCGTCACATACGGAACACGAGGTTGGCCATGATCTCCGTTTCTCGGACCCGTGCCGCACTCGGCGCTGCAATGCGCTCGACCGCCCTCGCATTGCTTGTGGCGTCGTTGGTACCACGCGCAGCCCACGCGCAATCCGCGAATCTCGTCGGACTCGTCAAAGACGATCTGGGACGTCCGTTACCGGGCGCGGTGATCCGTATCCTCGGCAGAGCTCAGACGGCGGTGAGCGACGACGAGGGGCGATTTCGTGTGCCCAATGTGCCACTCGGCCTGATTGACATCGGGGCGCGCCGGCTGGGCTACGTCCCGGTAGCCGATCTCATTCGATTGACCCGGGCTGACACCATCGAGTTCACGCTCGACAAGATTTCGCAGAAGTCCGACACGATTCGGGCGCAGTCGCGCGCTGATGCGGCGTGGGAGCGCGATCTGCAGCGCTTTGGTTGGGCGGTGGACGCGGCGCGATTTGGCGTGGTGGTCACCGAACGCGACATCGCCGCCGCCAACGCCCAGTTCACCACCGACCTGCTGCAAGGCAAATCAGGATTCTCGGTCGTCGGTTCTGGCTCGTCGGCGCGGCTCGTGAGCTCACGCGGACGCTGCACGCCAACCGTGCTGCTCGATGGACAGGCCGCACCTGGCTACGCCATCAACAACGTCTCGCCGCAGTCGATCAAGCTGCTCATCGCCTATCGTGATGCGGCCACTATGCCGCCCGAACTGATGACCACGCGCGTCAATGCGTCGTGCGGCGTGGTCGCAATCGTCACACTGTAAGGATTCGGAATCGCCCTACAGGGAATCGCTGGTGATGGCGTGTGACGCCGACACGCCGAGCGCACTGACGACCGCACCCAGCGCAGCAAAGCGTTGGTCCGCCGTCAGCCCCTGCAGAAATCGCGCATAGATCTGCTGCGCGATGACGGCGACCTTGAACAGGCCAAACGCGTAGTAGAACACCGCGTCACTCACATCGCGCCCGCTGACCGCGCCGTATTGCTGCACGAGTTGCGCGCGCGTGGCACTTCCGGGCAACGCCGTCACGCCGAGTCCGAGCGAGCGAAACACCGGCTCGTCGCCGGCTTCCACCCAATACGCGAGACTGGTTCCGAGGTCCATCAGCGGATCACCGATTGTTGCCATTTCCCAGTCGAGAATGGCCCGCACGCGTGCGAGGTCGTGACGGTCGAGCACGATGTTATCAAACTTGAAATCGTTGTGCACGAGCGCCGCGTCGCGATCGGGTGGTTTGTGCTCGTCTAGCCAGCGCGCCACGTGATTGAGCGTCGGCACATCTCCAGTACGCGCCGCCTCCCACCGCTTCGTCCACCCGTGCACTTGTCGCTGTACATATCCCGCGGGCCGACCCAGTGAGGCGAGTGGTTCGGTGGAAATATCAACGGCGTGCAACTGCACCATTGTGGCGACGAACGTGCTGGAGAGTGCGGCAAGTACTGCCCGTGACGCGTCGGAGTCTGTCGCGAGCGACGCCGGCGGAGTGCCGCGCAAGATCATGCCATCGACATGCTCCATGACGTAGAACGGCGCGCCGATAACCGACGCGTCCTCACACTTGAGGAGCGGTGTTGGCACCGGCACACCGCGCGGATGCAGCACCGCAAGCAGATCGTGCTCGCGACACACGTCATGCGCGATTCCCGGTTTCACTCCGCGCGGTGGACGCCGCAATACGTACGATCGCGCCGTCGTGTCATCCGCCACCCGCACCAAGTATGTCAGATTCGAGAAACCCGCGGGGAACTGGGAAATCGCGATTCGGGCATCACCGGGCATCAGCTGCGGCGCCGTCCGCTGCACCCAGTGTCGCAGCGCCTCGACATCAATATCCTCACCGGCCCGCGTCGCGACGGTCTCGGTGCGATCGCCTGCCGAATCGCTCCTCACGGCTGGACCCGACATGGCTCCTGAATCGGTCATGGCCGTTGGTTACGCGCCTGCAGGTACGGCTTCAGCGCGCGACGTGCGATGACCGTCTTGTGCACTTCGTCCGCCCCGTCATAAATGCGCGCCGCGCGTTCGTGGCGATACCACCACGCGAGCGGCAGGTCGTCGGTCATGCCAAGCGCCCCATGGGCCTGGATCGCGCGGTCCACGACACGTTGCAGCGTGTTGGCCACAAAGACCTTGATGTACGCAATCTGCTCGCGCGCCGCCTCTTGGCCATGGTTCGCAATGCGCGTCGCGGCATCCAAGACCATCAAACGCGACGCATGAATCTCGATGCGCGACTCCGCGATCCAGAATTGCACCGCCTGTTTGCTCGCCAACGGTTCACCTGGCGCAATATCGCGCTCCGCCGCGCGACGGCACATCAGGTCGAAGGCGCGTTCGCAGATGCCAATCCAGCGCATGCAATGATGGATCCGGCCTGGTCCGAGCCGTTCCTGCGCGAGCGCAAAACCTTGACCCTGCGGACCGAGCAGATTGGTGTACGGTACTCGCACACGATCGAAACGAATCTCGGCATGACTGGCCCAGCCGCCACCGGCCTCGCCCATGACGGAGATGTTGCGTACGAGCGAGTAGCCGGCCGTTGGTAGCGGAACGAGAATCTGACTCGCGCGCGCATGTGTCGCCGTCGCCTCCGCATCAGTCACCGCCATCACGACGGCAAACGCTGCGCCGTCGGCACTCGACGTGAACCACTTGTGTCCGGTGATGACCCACTCGTCGCCATCGCGCTCCGCACGGGTCGACATTACAACAGGATTCGAGCCTGCATGCTCCGGTTCCGTCATCGCGAAGCAACTGCGCACGGTACCGTTCGCCAGTGGGGTGAGGAAGTGCGCTTTTTGCTCGACGGTTCCGAACTGCAGCAGCAGTTCCATGTTGCCAACATCGGGCGCCTGGCAATTGCACACGTACGGACCGAACGGTGTCCATCCCAGTACTTCGGATAACTGGGCATAGGCGTCGAGCGGCAGGTCGAGCCCACCGAGCGATTGCGGCAGAAATGGCGACCACAGTCCGAGGGCGCGCGCCCGCACGCGAAGCCGCGCCAGGGTGGGTTCGATGGTCGCCCACGACCCATGCATCAATGTGGGTTCGAGCGGCACGAGCTCCTCACGCACAAACGCGCGCGCGGTGCGCAACAAGGCGTCGAGATCCACTGTGAGCGTTTTCGTGGTGCTCACGTGAGATACCCTCCGTCCACCATATACACGCCGCCCGTGCAGTACGACGACGCGTCGGACGACAGGAACAACGCCAGCCCCGCAACGTCGTCCGGCGCCCCGATGCGACGGATCGGCTGATGGCCGAGGACCTGATTCGAAATGTGTTCGTCCTTCCAGAGCGCCTGACTGAACTTGGTTTTGATGAGTCCCGGACAGATGACATTGGCGCGAATGCCGTCAGCCCCCCACTCCTGCGCCATCACTTTCGTGAGTGAGATAAGCGCCGCCTTGCTAACGCTGTAGAGCCCAAGTCCAGCTTCCGGCGACACACCGCCGACACTCGCGAT
>JANMKU010000208.1:0-17631 GCA_031372205.1 Gemmatimonadaceae bacterium
CAGCAGATGTTTTCCGATATCGCACCCCGCTACGATCTGCTCAATCACCTGCTGTCGCTGAACGTCGACCGCGCATGGCGCCGGCGGGCCCTTCGCGCGCTCGCGTGGACTGTGCGCCCGCAGGGAACGTTTCTCGACCTCTGTGCCGGCACGCTCGACGTGGGCGCGTCGCTCACGCGACAAGCTGGCTTTGGTGGCTTTGTTGTTGGTGCCGATTTTGCCGTGCCGATGCTGCAGTGTGGCACTGGCAAGGCCTCTCGCGACGTACTCGCACCGGTGGGCGCCGACGCACTCGCCCTGCCGTTTCCATCGGCGAGTATCGACGGAGCGATCGTCGCTTTTGGTATTCGCAATGTGTCCGACCTCGCCGCCGCACTTCGCGAGGTGCGACGCGTACTGCGTCCAGACGCGCGGTTCGTGATTCTTGAATTCTCCACGCCGCGTTCGGCGCTGGTACGCGGGGCCTACCTCACGTATTTCCGCTATGTCTTGCCGCTGGTTGGTCGACTGGTCAGTGGGCACCGATCGGCGTACCAGTATCTGCCCATGTCGGTCGCCCAATTCCCGACGGAAGAACGGCTCGCGTCGCAGATGACGCAGGCCGGATTCGCATCTGTGACCTGGGAACCGCTTACGCTGGGCATTGCGGCGATCCACGTGGGAACGGTTGGTGCGACATGACAGTTGGATCGAAGTGCGTGCTCTGCGCGACCCATCGCACTTTGTCGTGGCTAGCTGATAACCAGATGTTAACCAGATGAGCCTCGACTCTCTCTCCGAATTCATCGACGCGCTTGATAGCGCCGGTGAACTGCATCGCATTACTGCCCCAGTGCATGTGCAACTGGAGATCACGGAAATCGCCGACCGGGTCTCGAAGCAGCCGAATGGTGGCAAGGCGCTGCTCTTCGAACATCCCGTGCTGCGTGACGGTACGCGGTCTCCGTTTCCGATCGCCATCAACCTTTTTGGGTCCATGCGCCGCATGGCCATGGCGCTCGGCGTCGACAATCTCGACACCATCGGCAGTCGAATCACGCAACTGCTTGACCTCAAGGTGCCGGAAGGGCTGATGGGGAAGTTATCCCTGCTTCCGCGACTGCTCGAGGTGTCAAAGTTTCCGCCGCGCGTGAAGTCGGGGACACCGTCGTGCCAGACGGTGGTGTGGCGCGGCGACCAGATCGATCTCGATAAAATCCCCGTGCTGACCTGCTGGCCGGAAGACGGCGGTCCGTACATCACGCTGACGATGGTGATCTCCAAAGATCCGGTGCGCGGCATTCGCAACGTGGGCATGTATCGCGTGCAGCAACTCGACAAGCGCTCCGTGGCGATGCACTGGCAGCGACACAAGACCGGCGCCGAACACATGCGACAAATGGCAGAACGTGGCGAGAAGATGCCCGTCTGCATCGCCATCGGTGCGGATCCGGCGAGCATGTATGCCGCGTCCGCGCCACTGCCGCCGAACATTGATGAGTTCCTGTTCGCGGGATTTCTGCGTCGCGACCCAGTGCGGCTCGCCAAAGCGGTGACCTGCGATCTCGAGGTTCCGGCAGACGCCGATTTTGTCATCGAGGGCTTCATCGATCCGGCGGAGGCGCTGGTCACCGAGGGACCATTCGGCGATCACACCGGTTTCTACTCGGAGGCCGACCTTTATCCGAAGGTGCACGTCACCGCGATCACGATGCGTGCGCAACCGATCTATGCGACCACCATCGTAGGCCGCCCGCCGATGGAAGACTTCTATCTTGGTCACGCGACGGAGCGCATTTTTCTCCCGCTGCTCAAACTGACAACGCCTGAGGTGGTGGACTACCACATGCCCGCCGAGGGTGGCTTTCACAACCTCGTCTTCGTTTCCATCGACAAGAAGTATCCGGGGCATGCGGACAAGGTCATGCACGCGCTCTGGGGGCAGGGGTTGATGTCGCTCGCGAAGGTACTGGTCGTGGTGGACAAGGAGGTGAACGTGCGCAATCCCGTCGAGGCGTGGTGGGCAGCGCTCAACAACATCGACCCGGAGCGGGACGTGCGGTTCACCATGGGTCCCGTCGACGTGCTCGATCATGCGAGCCGAGCGTTCACGTACGGGAGCAAGATGGGCATTGACGCGACGCGCAAGTGGCCCGAGGAAGGGTTTGCGCGCGCCTGGCCGAAGGTGATCACGATGGACGAGGCAACACGCTCGCGCGTTGACGCGCTGTGGCCGACCCTGGGGCTGTTGTGAGGGCCGTTGCGCCACCGCGCGGCGCGCGAGACGGCCAGGTGATCGCCGGCCAGTCATTGCTCGTACGGTTGGCAAACTTCGTCAAGCTGCCGCATACAGTGTTCGCGATGCCGTTTGCGTTGGTCGGCGTCATCTTCGCCAGCGCAAAGTACGAAATTTCGCTGCAGATCATCGCCTATGTGTTGCTCGCCTTCACCGCCGCACGGTTCGCGGCGATGGGATTCAACCGCATCGTCGACCGTGACGTCGACGCGGTCAATCCACGTACGGCGATGCGCGAACTCCCGCGCGGCGCGCTCACGGTGGGACAGGCGAAGGCGGCGGTGACCGCGGCGTCGATGCTTTTTGTGTTCGCTGCGTCGCAGCTCAACGCGCTGTGCTTCTGGCTCTCGCCAATCGCGCTCCTTTGGGTGCTTGGATACAGCTACACCAAACGCTTCACCCGATGGTCGCACTTGTGGCTCGGCCTCGGACTCGCCATTGCACCGGTTGGTGGTTACTTGGCCGTCTCAGGTGCGTGGAGTGAGCCGTGGTGGCAGCTCTGCGTGCTCGCCCTGGCCATCGTGACGTGGAGTGGTGGTTTCGATATGCTCTACGCGCTGCAAGATGCGGAGTTCGATCGGACGAACGGCCTCCACTCGATCCCGTCATCGATTGGCGTGCCGAACGCTATTCGATTGGCGCGCGCACTGCACCTCACCGCAGTGGTCTGTCTCTCGCTGGCCGTGCTCTCCGATCCATTCAGCGTGATCGGACTTGCCGGGGCGTCGCGTGTGCAGCTGGTGCTGTGGGCTGGTGTGGCCGTCGTCGCCGCGATGCTGATTTGGGAGCATCGACTCGTCAACGCCGACGATCTCTCGCGCCTCGACGCGGCGTTCTTCACGATGAACGGTATTATTTCCATCGTCTTTCTGTGCACCGCATTGACGGCGCGACTCCTCGCCAGTGGAGCCATTGCTCCCCTCACCAGTATCACACGGTGAGTAACTTCAGCAACTCGACAGATCCGCTGGTCGTCGCGATCACGGGCGCGTCTGGAGCCCCGTACGCTGTGCGGTTAGTGCAACAGCTGGTCGAGCATCGCGTGCCCACCTGGCTCATTGTCTCGAGCCACGGCGTACGCTTGTTGCAGACCGAAACCAACCTTCCAGACGTGGCCGCACTGCGTGTACATGTTGGAGCGAGCGCATTCGATGCCTGTGTGCGTGTATTCGACGATGGGGATCGTGGCGCGGCGCCGGCGTCGGGGTCGGCACTAAGTCGCGGCATGATCATTTGTCCGTGTTCGATGGGGACCGTGAGCGCCATTGCGCAGGGCAGCTCCCGTTCGCTTGTGGAGCGCGCTGCTGACGTCGCGCTCAAGGAGCGACGCCCGCTCCTGCTGGTGCCACGCGAGACGCCATTGTCCTTGATCCACCTCGAGAACATGGCCGCCGTCACGCGCGCCGGCGCCATTGTGATGCCCGCATCGCCCGGCTTCTATCACCAGCCGTCGTCGGTGGTCGACCTCGTGGATTTCATGGTGGCACGCATCCTCGATCACGTGGGCGTTGCGCATCGGATTGGGCATCGCTGGGGTGGTGATGTCCACTGAGGCGCGCACGAAAAAGCTCATCGTCATCGGCCTCATCTCCGATACACACGGACTGGTGCGGCCCGAAGTCTTTGAGGCGTTGGCTGGCGTGTCTCGCATCCTGCACGCCGGCGATGTTGGACCACCTGATGTGCTCGTTGAGCTCGCGACCATTGCGCCTGTGCAGGCCGTGTGGGGAAACACTGACGCACCGGGGCGTGCCGATTTGGTGGAGCGCATTGAAGAAACCATCGGTGGCGTTCGCGTCGTGGTCACCCATGGACACGAACTTGGCAGCCCAAAGCCTCCGCAGCTCGTCAGTCTGTACATGAACGCACAGGTCATTGTCTACGGCCACACGCATCAACAGCTGATCACGCGAGCGGCCCGTCGCATCGTCATCAATCCCGGTGCAGCCGGCGCACGTCGTTTCAAGCTGCAGCCCAGTGTCGCGAAACTCTACATCGAAGATGGCAGAGCGGACGTGGAGCTCATTGCGCTGGGTGAACTGGTTGATTGACGGCTAACGCCTCGCTCACCGTGGACGCCGTCATCGCGAGCTCGCCGGGGCGTGTGCGGAACCATTGCTCGATCATCAGCAGTTCGTCCAGCTCGTCGGCATCCGCACCCAATGGCGTTGGGATAGCATTGGATGCGCGTGCTTGCAGCCGGCGAACGGCCAGCTCGTCGATGCATGGCGCTTCGTCGGCCACTCGGCCGTTGCGAATCAGATACAGGCGACGATCCCCGTGCACTCCCGGCACGCAATAGACAAAACTCGGTCGCGTGAGCGCATCGCGGACTCGCGCGAGCTGCTCCTCCAACTGTTGCAATGCGGTGAGTCGGTCGCGGAGCCAACCCGCACGCTCGTAGGACAACGACGCGCTCGCGGTCGCCATATCGCGGGCGATCTGCTGTTGTGGTGAGTCATCGCGTCCTTCAAGCACGGCTCGTCCGCGCGAAAGCTGTGCTCCGTATTCCTGGCTGGTGCACGCCGCAACGCAGGGGCCAAGACAGCGGCGCGTTTCGTACCGATGACAGCCTGGCGTCCGAGCGAGCGCTGGATGCATCGTGTCGCCGAACAGGTCACTCGCGTCGCGCAGAATCATCGGCACGTGCTCGGGGCAGTCACGCAAACCGAGCGCATCGTTGAGTACGCGGAGGGCGTCAACGAGAGGACGCCGGCTGACGAACGGGCCAACGACGGACGCACGCGCGCGTCCACGCGCCGCAGCACTGGCACGCTGAATGCGCAGACGCGGCGCGGCCCCCTCACCGATGGTGATCACCCACCAGCGATCGAGCGGCCGCGCGGAGCGGATGTTGTATCGCGGCAGGTGCGTACGGATGAGACGCACCTCGCGCAACAGCGCCGCGAACTCACTCGGCGTTTCCTCCCACTCAATGCGCGCCGTTTCACGCAGCATGCGGGCATGCCGGTGCTCCGGCCAGGGGAGACGGAAATACGAAAGGAGGCGGGTCCGTATCTGCGTGCTCTTCCCGACGTAGAGCACCTCGCCGTGATTGCCGCGCATGAGGTACACGCCCGGGTGATTGCGCGCACCCGCGCGCACCTGCTCGCGGAGCCGTTGCACGTCGGAGTCGACGGACCCGACCGCGAGATCAAGCTGGGCGTCCTCCGCCTCGACAGAGTGAACGTGTGCATGACGCGTGCGCGCTGCGGCAGTGACCCCGCGTGCGATCATCGCGCGCGCACTCGACACGCTGACTTACTAGCGCTGACAACTCGCGCAAAAGACGGTTCCGCGTCCATCGATCGCATGCGTGCCGATAAGGCGGCGCTCACAACGTTGACATGGCGCTCCGGCGCGACCGTACACCGCGAGTTGCTCCACAAAACGTCCGCGTTCGCCACGTGCATCTCGGTAGTCACGAAAGCTTGTCCCACGGGCCGCGATGGAGGCGCGAAGTACGTCGCATAACGCGGAACGCAACGCCGCCGATTCGCCAGCGGTGATGGCGCTCGCTTCGCGTGAGGGATCGATGCCTGCGCGCCACAGCGCCTCGTTTGCGTAGATATTCCCCACACCGGCTAGCCGACGCTGGTCCATCAGCACGACCTTAATGGGCCGGCGAGATGCCCGAAGAAGACCCGAAAATGCCACATCGTCCGTCGTCGGGTCAAGGGGCTCCAGGCCGAGCGCGCTGACGTAGCGGGTAAATCGCGTCGCGTCCATGAGAGAGACCGTGCCGAGTCGGCGGACGTCGCGGTAGTGCAGTCGGCGACCATCGACAAAGTGCAGAGTGACGGCCACGTACGCCGTGTCCTCCGTCGTGAGGGTGCCGGTGTCGAGCAGCAGTCCGCCGGTGAAGCGCGGTTGCACCACGACATGCCACGTGGGCGACCTCATATTCGGTCCCGTTTCGCAGATCGGCTCTACCGGCGCGAAATCGAGGACGACGAGCTTCGCCCGCCGCCAGACGCGCGCGATGGCACAACCCGCCAACGCTGCGCCAATGGCCACTGCATCGGTTTCCCGAAGGACGTCAGCTTTGTACACGTCAACCGCCGCCACACGCGCGCCGCGAATTTCGGCGTCGAGATCGCGCGCAATCGTTTCGGTTTCAGGTAGCTCCGGCATGCCGTGCTGCCTCACGCCACCCAATGTCTCGTCGGTATATCGCGCCTTCGAAACCGACACGGGCGGCCGCGTCACGACTGCGCTGTTGCGCCTCGACAAAAGTCGACGCGATTGCGGTGACCGAAACCACACGACCGCCACTCGTGACGAGCGACCCATCGTCGGCGCGTGCCGTGCCCGCGTGATACACACGGATATCATCGCTGAACGACGGCAGATCAATAACATCACCAGCGCGCGGTGCGTCCGGATAGCCGCCCGCGGCCACCACCGTGGTCACCGACGCGGCGTTGCGCCAGGCGAGTGGCAACGTACCGCCGATGCGTGCGCCACGCGCCACCGCGAGCATCGGTTCCAGCAGACTGCTCGTCAGCAGCGGCAGGATGGCCTGTGTTTCGGGGTCGCCGAAGCGGCAGTTGAACTCCACAACTTTGGGACCCTCCTCGGTGAGCATGAGCCCGGCGTACAGCAGGCCGGTGAATGGTGTGCCACGCTTTCGCAGCGCGTGCAGCGTTGGCAGCAGCACGCGCTCGGTCACGCTGTCCACGAGCGTCGGTGTGCAGAGCGCGACTGGCGCGTACGCGCCCATGCCTCCGGTGTTCGGTCCAAGGTCTCCGTCACACAGGCGTTTGTGATCTTGTGCGGCAATCATTGGCAACACGTTTGTGCCGTCGCAGATAGCGAAGAGCGACAACTCTTCGCCCGTCATGAAGGATTCGACTAAGCATTCCGCCCCCGCCGCACCAAACACCTTGTCGTCAAGAATGCGATCAATCGCCTGAAATGCTTCGGCCTTGGTGTGACACACGATGACGCCTTTCCCTGCCGCCAAACCGCTGGCTTTGATCACCACCGGCGCGCCGAATCGGAGTTCGACGGCGGACCTCGCACTCGCGGCATCGCGATGTGTTTCGGCGTGCGCTGTGGGGATGCCGGCGCGCATCATGAGGGCTTTCGTGTCGGCCTTGGACGTCTCGACCGTCGCGGCACCTGCAGTCGGACCGAACACCGGAATGCCGCGATGTTGCATGTGGTCCACGAGCCCCGCGGCGAGCGGTGCTTCGGGGCCAACGACCACAAGATCCACGCGCTCGTGCAGCGCCAATGCGCACAAGTTGTCGATGTCCGTCGCGTTCACAGGTGCGATGCGCGCGAGTTGCGCGATGCCGGGATTCCCGGGGGCAACGATCAATTCCATCGCTGTGTTTTCGCGACACAAGGCGTCGGCGATCGCGTGTTCGCGACCACCGCTGCCGACGAGCAAAATCTTCATGACAAACGGGAACGGGACCGTCGGAGTGACGGCCCCGCGAAAGCTAACGACGATGAACGAGCCCGGTGCTAGTTCTCGTCCGCTGTTCCAGTCCCTGGCCCAGTTCCAGATGCCGTGCGGAACGCGTCTCGAAACGCATCCGCGGCGCGGCCAAGTGCGTCACCAACAGTTTGGGCGGCAGCCTTGGCTTGATCAGCGTAGTAGTCTGTGGCGTCACGCACGTCGTCGAGCAACGGCCGCTCGGCCTCGGAGCCGCGACGCACGTAGGTGCCCGCGACAATCTCCGCGTACGCGCCAGTTTTCTCCCATCGCTGGAGTTCACCCGCGCGCACGGTGTGAAACGGATGTTCGCGGAGCGCGGTGTTGAGCGCCTTGATCACACTGTCCCACGCCGAACCCCCGTCTTCGTACTCTGCGGCCTGCGCCAGATATGCATCAAGATCCACGGTGTCTCCGAGCGCGCGACCACCAGCGAGCTTGAGAAATGTCATCAAGCTGTTGCGAGCATCCTGGGTGCCGAGCATGCCAGCGCGATCGGCCGAGAGTTCCGATTTGCGATACCACTCGAGCAACGCCAACTGAAAGGGCAGGAGCGCGATCGACGCCAGCATGGGCAGCGCTGTCATGCCAAAGAACAGCACGATCAGGGCGATGGTGCGGTACGTCGTGTGGCCGGTCATGATGTGCCCTAACTCATGCGCGAGCACGAACCGTTGTTCCTCGGGCTCGAGCAACTCCAACGTACCCGAGCTTAGCACGATGAACGGGTGCTCAAGACCGACGGCACCAGCGTTCACGACCGGGGTTTGCGTAACGTACAATTGGGGCGCCGGACGTCCCTCGGGCGGCCAGTCCAGCGACTGCAGCACTTCCTGATAGAGCGCGTACAGCTTGGGCCGCTGCGCCGGACCAACGAGCACCGCGTCACCAAGGAATAGGTTGCGCACGCCGCGCTCCCCAAACGCGCCAGCGATGCGACGGACCACCTCGCCGAAGCCCGGTAAAGCGCGCAGCGCGTTCAGGGCCGCGCGATCGGCCGGATGCTCCCAGCTGACGGAGGAGATCTGCGTGAGGGGGACGCGAGTGGTCATGGGCGAACTCGGGAGGCGGGTCAGATCGGACGGGAGCGGCTACCACCCCCTACGGACAGACCCGCCACAAGTTCCGATGGCTATTGGGGCAGCGCACCGTCAAGATCGGCGATCAGATCCTCTACGTCCTCGATGCCACAGCTGAGACGAATGATGCCGTCGGACAGACCCATGTCCGCCTTGCGGTCAGTCGGCACGGACGCATGCGTCATTGAGGCGGGATGGCTGATGAGACTCTCCACGCCACCCAGTGATTCGGCGAGTGAAAAGACCCGGACATGCTCGAGCACGTGGCGGGCGCGTTCGCGAGTGCCCATCTCTAACGTGATCATGCCGCCAAAGCCGGACATCTGGCGTTTGGCGAGCTCGTGCTGTGGATGACTCGATAGGCCCGGGTAAATCACATGTTCATCCCCGAGCCGTTTAGCGAGGAAATCGGCGATCTGCATGCCGTTCAGATTGTGCTGCTTCATCCGCAGCGGTAACGTCTTCGTGCCGCGCAGCGCCAACCAGCAATCGAACGGCCCGGGAACAGCCCCGGCGGCGTTGTTGATGAACTGCAGCTTCGCAGCGAGATCGTCCTCAAGAACGACGGCGATGCCGCCGATCATATCAGAGTGACCGTTCAGATATTTGGTGGTGGAATGCCAGACGATGTCGGCACCCAGCTCCAGTGGTCGTTGAAACACCGGAGTAGCGAACGTGTTATCCACGATCAGCAAGGCCTGCGCACGCTTGGCGATGGCACTCATGGCGGCGAGGTCCGTCAGTCGCATGAGCGGATTGGTGGGCGTCTCAATCAGCAGCGCGCGCGTGGCTGGCGTGATGGCGTCCTCCACGCGCTGCGGGTCTCGCGTATCCACGTACGTGAAGGACAAACCAAAATGACGAAGGATCTTGTCGAACAACCGGAACGTCCCCCCATACACGTTCTCGCCGCAGACAATGTGGTCGCCGGCGCGAAACAACTTCATAATCGAGTCGAGACAGCCCATGCCGCTCGAGAAGGCGAACCCATGACGCCCCCGTTCAAGGGTCGCCACGTTGCGCTCAAGCGCCTCGCGCGTGGGATTCTTCCCTCGGGCGTACTCGTATCCCTTGTGCTGGCCGAGCGCGTCCTGCACGTAGGTGGACGTCAGGTAGACCGGCGTCATGATGGCGCCGGACAAGGGTTCCGGTCGTTGCCCGGCGTGAATGGCGCGGGTGGCGATCCCGCCCGCGAGGTCTTCGTCAAAAATGCGCGTCATGGGCTCCGTCTAGTTCAAGGCGAAGTGCAAGGTACCACGCGTGAGTCTGGTCGGCGAGCGCATACGGTGCTGAACACACGAGCCCTTGCGCGCGCCGCCTCGCAGTGCGCGCACGGGTGGCCCGCCGCGCCGCGGGATCCGTTGCCAGCCGCCTGATTGCCGTGCATGACGCCACACAGTATCCGACGAAACGCTGCCTGATCGTTGACGATCAGGCAGGACTACGGACGGTGCTGCGCCGCATCCTGGAAGCCGATGGATTTGAGTGTACGGAAGCAGAATCGGGAATCGAGGCGTTGCGCATCCTAGAGGTCGAGTCGATTCCGCTCGTGCTGACCGACTACCACATGCCGCGCATGAATGGTTCGGCGCTGCTGCACGAGGTGCATCGGCGCTGGCCGGATGCGGCCGTCATCATGGTGACGGCGTTGACCGACGTCGACGTGGCCATGCGTTGCATCGATGCCGGCGCGCTCGATTACCTCACCAAACCGTTCAGTGTTGAGCAGGTGCAGAGCCGCGTGCGTCAAGCGCTCGAGAAACGCCGCTTGCTGATCGAAAATCGGGCCTACCGCACGCACCTCGAAGAACGAGTGGCGCTACAGGCGCGTAAGTACGAAGAACTCTTTCTTGCCTCGCTGCAGTCGCTGGCAGATGCGCTTGAGGTAAAGGATGCATACACGTGGGGGCACTCGACGCGGGTGTCGCACTACACCACACTCATTGCGCGTGAGCTGTCGCTCGATGAGGCCCCGCTCGCCCAACTGGAACTCGGCAGTCGACTGCACGACATCGGAAAGATTGGCGTGCGCGAAGCCGTCTTGCATAAGGAGGGGCCGCTCACCGGCGAAGAGTACGACCATGTCATGGAGCATCCGGTCATCGGGTGGCGGCTGCTGGCTCCGTTGCTGCACGAAATGCCGCACGCACTCAGCGTCGTCCGTTCGCACCACGAACGCTTCGACGGCAACGGAACGCCAGATCAGTTGTGTGGACACGAGATTCCGGTTGTCGCGCGCATCACCGCAGTGGCCGACTCCTTTGACGCGATGACCAGCGGCAGACCCTACCGCGCCGGAATGAGCGTCGACGATGCCCTCGCCGAGTTGCGCCGGTGTGCCGGCACGCAGTTCGATCCGGCATGCGTCGTCGCCTTCGAACGGGCGAGTGCCCGGGCGACTTTTCCGCGTCCCGATTGGACGGTACCGCGCGACCCAACGTCTGTTCGACGAGCATAGTGCAAACGCTCTTCAGGACGCACAACGAACCCAGCCGCACACGTCATGCACGAGCTCGCATGCTCGGCATGTAACGATCTGATCCATAACGCGTCACTAGGTACGTGCCCACAGCACGAATTGTGACGCGCTATACCGGTTGCATTGGTCTGAGGGTCGCGCCCCCATAGCTTAACGTCTTGTCCCCGAACGGAATCCGAGAGTCTGAGGAGCGTGATGGAATTTGAAGGGTTGATGGTCAGCGTGTCCGGTATCCGTGGCCGAGTGGGCGCTGCGCTCACGCCAGAGGTCATGGCGACGTACGCGGCGGCCTTTGGCGCGTGGGCGTCCACTACCGGCGTTCGCACCGTTGTCGTCGGGCGCGACAGCCGAGTGTCTGGCCCGATGTTCACGCGCGTTGTGCACGCAGCACTACAGTCCGTTGGGTGCACGGTCATCGACGTGGGCATGGCACCGACCCCAACGATCCAACTCGCCGTTGAACATCATCACGCTGCTGGCGGACTTGCTATCACCGCGAGTCACAACCCGATCGAGTGGAATGCCCTCAAGTTTATCGGTCCGTCGGGGCTGTTCCTTTCCGCGGCACAAGGCGAGGACATGCGAGCACTGCTCGAGCGTGGTATTCCTCGGGCGACGTGGGACAAGTTAGGTGCGATCATTGCGGATGCGGACGCGGTGGACCGACATATTGCGCAAGTTCTGGCATTGCCGTACCTCGATGTGGAGGCAATTCGCGCGCGCCAGTTTCGGGTCGCACTAGATTGCTGCCACGGCGCAGGTGGGGTCATCATGCCACAACTGCTGTCGGAGCTCGGATGTGAAGTGTTCGCCATTAACGATCAGACCGACGGACGATTCCATCGCCCACCGGAACCCGTCGCCGAAAATCTTGGTGAATTGGAAGCACTGGTTCGCGCTACTCAGGCCGATGTCGGATTTGCCACCGATCCGGACGTCGATCGCCTTGCGCTCGTTGGCGAACATGGTCACGCGCTCGGCGAGGACTACACGTTGGCGCTGGCCGCGATGACCGTCCTCAAACATCGTCCCGGCCCAGTGGTGACTAACCTTTCAACAAGCAAGGTCGTGGAAGACGTCGCTCGCGACGCCGGTGTGCCGTTTCACTTTGCAAAAGTCGGCGAAGTTAACGTCGCACTGTCCATGCGCGACGTTGGCGCCACGATTGGCGGCGAAGGGAATGGCGGCGTGATTTTGCCGGATATGCATCTGGGGCGGGATGCACCGGTTGGCGCGGCGCTCGTGTTGCAGTTGTTGACGGAGGAAGCACGCCCCCTCTCGGAGATCGTGGCGGGACGCAAGCGCTATGTCATCGTGAAGGACAAGCTCGATCGTCCTGCGGCGTCGCTTGACACGGTGTACGCGGCGTTACGCGCCGAGTTCCCGGAGGCGACGGCGGACATGCAGGACGGGCTGCGGCTGGATTGGCCCGATCGATGGGTCCATCTGCGTCCCAGTGGTACGGAACCAATCGTACGTGTTATCGCAGAAGGGCCGTCCGCAGCGGACGCGCGCGCACTCATTGCGCAGGCTCGTCAACCGCTGACCACGCTTGCATAAGCAGACTGAAGGGGTACGATCCACTGTCGGGGCACGAAGCCGTGCGCCGTATCACCCAGAACCACTAGGCCCATGTGCGGAATTGTAGGATACATCGGCGGTAAAGATTCGACGCCCGTCTTGCTTGACGGTCTCAAGCGGCTGGAGTACCGCGGGTACGACTCCGCGGGCGTCGCCGTGATGAACGGGAAAGGTGTGGAGACGCGTAAGGCGGCCGGCAAGATTGCGCGTCTTGAGGCCGTCATCGATCGAGACCCACCGCACGGAACGCTGGGCATCGCGCATACGCGCTGGGCCACACACGGGCCGCCAACCGAAATCAACGCCCACCCGCACCTCAGTCAGGACGGTACGGTTGCCGTCGTGCACAACGGCATCATTGAAAACGCCACGGCGCTCAAGGCCGGTCTCGAAGCGCGCGGCTTCGTCTTCAAGTCCGACACCGACTCGGAGGTGCTGTCGCATCTCATCGAGGCTGCTTACGCCGGCAATCTCGAGGCGGCCGTCATTGAAGCCTTGCATCAAGTGGAAGGGACGTACGGCATCGCGGTGATCTGCAGCAGCGAGAAGGACAAGTTGGTGGCGGCCCGCAAGGGCAGTCCACTGCTCGTTGGTCTGGGCGACGGGGAGTACTACATCGCGTCTGATGCGTCGGCGATTCTCGCGCATACGCGCGAAGTGGTGTACCTCGACGACGGCGACGTCGCCGTGGTGACCCGCGACGGATACAAAGTGCTGGACCTCGACTCGGTCATCCGCGACAAGCCGGTGAGCCGCATCGAATGGGATCTGCAGCAGATCGAGCGTGGTGGATATCCCCACTTCATGCTGAAGGAGATCTTCGAACAGCCGATCACGGTCGAGAACACGATGCGTGGCCGACTCATTCTCGAGGAAGGATTTTCCAAACTCGGCGGATTGAACATCTCGAAAGAAGACCTGCTCAAGGTCGACAATATCATCATCACCGCGTGTGGCACCAGCTGGCACTCGGCGCTGATCGGCGAGATGATGATCGAGGAGCTGTGCCGAATTCCGGTGGAAGTGGAATATGCGTCGGAATTCCGCTACCGGAATCCAATTGTCACGCCAACGACGCTGTGCATCGTGATTTCGCAGTCCGGCGAAACTGCGGACACGCTGGCCGCCATGCGTGAAGCCAAACGACGTGGTGCACGCACGCTCGGCATTGTGAACGTGGTTGGATCGACGATTGCGCGCGAAGACGATGGTGGCATTTATGTGCACGCGGGGGCGGAAATTGGTGTGGCGTCGACCAAGGCCTTTACGAGTCAGGTGGTCGCGCTGGCATTGTTCACGCTCAAGTTGGCGCGGCTCCGCAATCTCTCGGTGGAGCGGGGACGTGAAATTGCACAGGCGTTGGCCGATTTGCCGGAGCAGATCCAGTCCATCCTCGACCGCGCGCCCGAAATTGAAGCACTGGCCGAGGAATTCAAGCGGGCGTCGAATTTCCTGTATCTTGGGCGTGGCTACAATTTCCCGGCGGCGCTTGAAGGCGCGCTCAAGCTCAAGGAAATCAGCTACATCCACGCCGAGGGCTATCCGGCCGCTGAAATGAAGCATGGTCCGATCGCGCTGATCGATGAGATGATGCCCGTGGTGTGCATTGCGCCACACGACTCGGTCTTCGAGAAGATCGTGTCGAACATTCAAGAGGTGAAAGCGCGCAAGGGGAAGATTATCGCCATCACGACGCGCGATGAGCCGTCGCTGGCCGGGAAGCTCGACTACGAGTTCCGCATCCCCGAAACGATCGACCTCCTGACGCCCGTGCTGGCCGTGATCCCGCTGCAACTGCTGTCGTACTACATCGCGGTCATGCGCGGATGCAACGTGGACCAGCCGCGTAACCTCGCGAAGTCAGTCACGGTGGAGTAGGGAACGGCCGTTCGCTGTACAACGAAGGGGTCCGGCGTTTTCGCTGGGCCCCTTCGTCGTTAACTTTGACGGATGAGTTCCAGCACAAGTGTCAGCATAGATCCTCCGACGTCGCATCCGGTGACGACGGTCGCGCAGCGCCGGGCCCGCGAGATCGCGCGTCGGCGCACGTTCGCCATCATTTCGCATCCTGACGCGGGCAAGACCACGCTGACGGAAAAACTGCTGCTCTATGGCGGCGCGATTCATCTTGCTGGTTCAGTGAAGGCGCGGCGCGCGACCCGGCACGCGACGTCAGACTGGATGAAGCTGGAGCAGGAGCGCGGCATCTCCGTGACGTCGAGCGTGCTGCAATTCGAGTACGAAGGCTTCCAGCTCAATTTGCTGGACACGCCCGGCCACGAGGACTTCTCCGAGGACACGTATCGGACGCTCGTCGCGGCTGACAGCGCGGTGATGTTGCTGGACAATCGGCGTGGGGTGGAGGAGCGCACGCGGCAACTGTTTGACGTCTGCAAGCGACGACGCACGCCCATTTTTACACTCGTCAACAAGTGCGATCGGCACGGCGAAGATCCGCTCAAACTCATTCAAGATGTCGAAGCCGATCTCGGCATCGACTGTTTCGCCGCAACGTGGCCAATCTTTAGCGATGATGTCTTTGTCGGCGTGTATGACCGCCGCCATCGTCGCGTGCACATGTTTGAACGCAGCGAGGACCGCGGAGCGTCTCGCGCCGGTGTCATCGACGCCGACATCCACGATCCGCGCATTCTCGACGTGGTTGGTCATGCGGCTCATGCGCGACTCACGAACGATATCCAATTGCTTGACGCCGCCGGACATGAGTTCGATCATGCGCGTGTGTTGGATGGTACGCTCACCCCCGTTTTTTTTGGCAGCGCCCTGACAAACTTCGGGGTCGAACCGTTCCTGCGTGAATTTCTCGAACTCGCGCCGCCGCCCGGTCCGCGTACGGCCACCACCGGAGAAATCCAGCCGGACCAGAATGGCTTCACCGGGTTCGTGTTCAAGATTCAGGCGAACATGGATCCGAAGCATCGCGATCGCGTCGCTTTCGTGCGGATTGTCTCAGGCGAGTTTACGGCGGGACTGTCCGTCTTGCACCAGCGTACAGGAAAGCCGTTGCGACTGGCTGCACCGCAACAGTTCATGGCCCGTGAACGGATCGGTATCGAGGAAGCCTGGCCAGGCGACGTGATTGGCATCATGGATCGCGGCACACTGCGCATTGGGGACACCCTCGGCGGCGACGGCACGATGGAGTTTCAGGGGATCCCGCGCTTTCCGCCTGAGCATTTCGCGCGCGCCATCCCAGCGGATCCGCTCAAGCGCAAACAGTTCGACAGCGGTCTGCGGCAGCTTACTGAAGAGGGTGCGGCGCAGGTGTTTTTTGCCGAAACGTCAACTGGATCGCAACCGATCGTTGGCGCTGTTGGCCAACTGCAGTTCGATGTCATGGCCTTCCGGCTCGAGCATGAATACTCGGCACCGTGCCGGTTCGAGAAGATGACGTATCGTTTTCCGCGATGGCTCACTGGTGCCAAGGCCGACGTGGAACGAGTGGCCAGCGGGCAATCGCGCATGCGCATCTTTGATCACAAGGGCAACACGGTCGTGCTCTTTTCCGATGCGTGGGCGTTGCGTCGTGCCTTGCAGCATGAAGACTCGGTGACGTTTCACGAGAACCAGCCGTAGCGAACGACGGCACCGCATAGGCAAACGACACAGGGCGCGACCATCGATGGTCGCGCCCTGTTTGATGCTGTGATGCTGGCACTTACGCCGGTCGGGCGATCTCGATTTGTCGGCCAACGTGGCCGATGACGAAGCCGCCGTCCGCTGAAGATGTGAAGTACACCCGGAGACACGTCGTAGGATTGCTTCCTTTGCGGAGCTGATCGGCGCATTCGATTTCGCCGTTCCCGTCCGCGAACACGTACGGCGTCTTCCGCGTCACGTCCACGGGGCCTGGAGAAAAGTCAACATCAAGATCGGCGAAGACTTCAGCCAGAGGCCGACTGAGCGCGCGATCCTGACGTCGGCGCCCGACTTCGCCGAGACACTTGAGATACTTCCACGCGGTGTCTGGATCGGGGAATACCGACTCGCGCGCGGACGAGAACGCCGATGGAAGCAGGCGCAGAGCATCGGCGTACATCGCTTCCGCCCGCTCGACCGCTTCCAGCACCGATTCCGGGGCGTCGCTGGCCGGTTTTGAAATGGGCTGCCGTTCCTTTGCGGCCGCCAAGGTGGTGCGCAGCGCGCGGGTCTTGGCACGCTCCGACTCCAGACTCTGTCGCGCGTCGCTCAGGCGTTCACGGGTGCGCGCGAGCTCTCCTTCCGACTGCCGCACAATGTCCTCGTACTGCCGCACCAACGCGACGAGCTGCGGGCGATCTAACTCAGCACCGGACTCTGACGCCAACATGGCCTCGGCCGCGTCGGGACGCTTACCGTACGCGGCCGAGCGCGCATCGCGCAGTGTGTCCACCACGGCCGGTTCGGACATTGGCCGCTGTACGGAGACTTCTGCCAACCGCTGCACCAAACGGCGTCGCTCGCCAGGCAGGGCCAATGCACGCGCGAGCACCAATGGATGCTGGAACGGATCGGCCTCGAGGGTAAAGCCGGGTAGGTACGCGCGCGCTGAACCAAGAAAGACACTGCGGGCGTGGCCGCCAACTGCGTCTGACAGTGCGAATGTATCGGAGTGTCGCAACATGAAGCACAGCCCGAGGCCAAACATTTCGGCGGCGAATTGCTCCGGCGGCATTACGTAGCCGCCCTCAGGAAGTTCTGTGAGCAAGAGTACAGGCATGGTGCGGGCCGGATCACACAACACGAATCGGACGAACGCATCGAGCGTGCC
>JANMKU010000167.1:0-12329 GCA_031372205.1 Gemmatimonadaceae bacterium
GTCGAGACGCGTGGCCTTGTTGCACGGCCGGATGCCGACGGACGAGCGGGATGACGTGATGCGCGCCTTTCGCGACGGCATGGTGGATGTCCTCATTGCCACAACCGTGATTGAGGTGGGCATCGACGTCGCCAACGCCACCGTCATGATCATTGAGCATCCCGAGCGATTCGGGTTGTCGCAACTGCATCAGCTACGCGGACGCGTCGGACGTGGTGCCGAACAGTCCTACTGCATTTTGCTGGGCGACGTCGGCGCGGACGCCGCCGAACGATTGGCGATATTGGCCGACACCGAGGATGGATTTGCCATCGCGCGCGCGGACCTGCGCTTTCGCGGCATGGGTGATTTGTTTGGTGCGAAGCAACACGGCATGCCCGAGTTTCGGTTCGCCGACCCGGTGCGCGACGAAATCCTCAACGAACGCGCGCGCGTCCTTGCCGATCGCTTGCTCGGCACCGATCCGATGCTGACGCACGCCGACAACGCATCGATCAAACACTTGCTATCGGTGGGGTACGCGCGCGCCCTTGAGCTGTTCCGCGTGGGTTAGCGGGGCTAGCGAGGTTAGCGCAGCCGCCGCTACCGACCCTTCATGGCCGCGATCAGGTGCTCGAGGTGTGCCAGGTAGCGGTCGAACGCGCGACGACCTGCCGCAGTCAGTCGGTACGTCGTACGTGGAGTACGTCCGGCAAACTCCTTCGCACAACTCACGTAGCCGGCTTCCTCGAGCTTCCGCGCGTGCACGCTCAAGTTCCCGTCCGTGAGTTGCAACAGCTCACGAAGCTCGGTGTGCGAACGCGCGTCACCGGTGGCCAGGGCGGTCACGATCGCGAGTCGCGCACGCTCGTGAATCACGGAATCGAGCGTGGGCAATGTCCCCGCTGCCTCGCCAAGCACGACATCCAGCGTGCGTGTCGCGCGCGTCCGCTCGGCGCGCGTACTGTCGACGCGTGTAGCATCGGCCTCTGCGATCTTACGTCTCGGTGCTGCGCTCACGTTCAACCTCCATGATTTCGGGCAACCACTATGCCAGTGACGATGTGTGCGACACCGAACGCCAGGGCGAGCCACACACTACCCCACGTCGCGGGAGTGGCAACGGCCAGCATACCGGTCAGGACAAAGACTCCGCCCATCGCCGGTACAATTGGCGCCGCAGAAACTGCGCCAGCCCCAAGTACGGCGATGCCGTAGCAGCAGAGCCAAATCGGCGGCAGTAACGACCATGCGCCAATGCCTGACGCGCCGACTGTGAGCACGCCGCCGACCAGCAGTGGCGGCATAAGACCCAGTGCGAATCGACGCGACGGACCGGCGCCAAGCGACAATCTCGCACGCCGCGCTTTGCGTACCATCATCACTGTGCCGATCGTGGTCGCCACGATCATCTCGATGAACCAGACACCGAGCCATCGCGTAGGGGTGGTCTGCTGCTCCGCGAGGTATGCGGCAACCAGTGCGGTCAGCCCCATCAGCACGCCGCCGACGCCCGGAACCCCCGTGAACTGCGTACTGCGCTCGACCACGGAGCGCACAAACGCCAGATCCGCCTCGGCGCGCTCGTGTAGCGCCACCGGCGGTGTATCAGCGGAAAGTCGAGCGTGTCGCGGGCTGCCAGAGCGCATGCTGTAGCCTAGTCGGCGGCGCGAGGTCGAACAAGCACTTTGCATAGCAAAGACTGTTGCGACACGGCGGTTGATGTCGTTCACGAGGCGGTCTAGCTTGTGAGTCGGTCTACCTCAACTCTGCCTATGAACGCCTCCTCTGTCCGTATCTCCGATCTGCAGCACCATGCAGGCACCGTGGTCACCGTGCGTTGCTGGGTGACGCACCTTAGGTCGTCCGGCAAGGTGGCATTCATTGTAGCGCGCGACGGAACGGGCACGTTGCAGGCCGTCGTCGTGAAGTCGCAAGTGCCAGTGGAATCGTGGGAGGCATTCGCGTCCCTTACGCAGGAGACGTCCATCGCCCTCGTTGGTGAAGTGCGTCCCGATGCGCGTGCGCCTGGTGGCTTTGAACTCGGCGTGCAGACCCTGCAGGTGATTGGGCCAAGTCCGGTGGACTATCCCATTCAGCCGAAGGAGCACGGTGTCGATTTTCTGCTCGATCATCGGCACTTCTGGCTGCGCAGTCCGCGCCAAGCAGCAATCATGCGCGTGCGCTCCGAACTCGAGCAAGCCGTCCATGACTTTTTCTACGAGCGCGATTTCGTACGCTGCGACACGCCGATTCTCACGGCAGCGATTGGCGAGCGCGCGGGATTGTTCAGCACGGAGTACTTCGACGAAGGGACTGCCTATCTCGCGCAGACGGGCCAGTTGTACGGCGAAGCGCTCGCGGCGTCGCTCGGTCGCATTTACACCTTCGGGCCCACGTTCCGCGCGGAGAAGTCGAAGACGCGCCGCCACCTCACGGAATTCTGGATGATCGAACCCGAGATGGCGTGGTACGACCAGAACGACAACATGGATTTGCAAGAAGCGTTTGTACGTTATCTCGTCACGCGTGTCCTTGAGCGCCGGCAGGAAGAACTCAGGGTATTGGAGCGCGACACGACGAAGCTGGCGTGTGTTGCCGAGCCGTTTGTGCGGATGGACTATGCCGATGCGGTCGCGCTCGCGCAGGCGAAGGGGTCGGACGTGCAGTGGGGTGATGACTTGGGTGCGCCAGACGAGGCGCACATTGTGGAGGTGCATCAGCGCCCGGTGTTCGTGATGAATTATCCCAAACAGGCGAAAGCGTTTTACATGAAGGAGAACCCCGCAGACACGCGCACGGTGCTGTGCTCAGATCTCTTGGCGCCCGAGGGCCGCGGGGAGATCATCGGCGGGTCGCAGCGGGAAGACGACTACGACAAAATCCTGCATCGGTTGACCGAGGAGAAATTGCCCATCGAGGCCTACGGCTGGTACCTCGATCTGCGCAAGTACGGCACGTTCACGCACTCGGGCTTTGGGCTCGGACTGGAACGTACGATCGCGTGGATTTGTGGCATCGAACACATTCGCGAAGTGATTCCGTTCCCGCGCATGATGGGACGGCTCAACCCCTGACTATTCGTTGCGCTTGATGGCGTCCCAGAGCGCATCTTGCTCGACCAACGGCAACGAGGCAAAGTCCACGCCGCGTTCCGCAGCGAGACGCTCCATGGCCCCATAACGGCGCGTGAATTTTTGATTCGCGCGGTCGAGCGCCAAGGCGCCGTGCACGCCAGTCTTTCGGCACAGGTTGACCACCGCGAACAACAAATCTCCCAGTTCGGATTCCAGCGCGTCGTGATCCAGCACGTCACCCGCCGCGCCGATGTGCGCGGCCACTTCGTCTACTTCTTCGCGCACCTTGGCGAGCGGGCCAACAGCGTTGGGCCAGTCGAAGCCCACGCCAGCCGCGCGGTCCTGCAGGCGGTGCGAGCGATGCAGCGCCGGGAGACCTGTTGGCAAGCCGTCGTCGAGTGACGACCGTTTCGCGGTGCTGGCTTTCATCGCTTCCCAGGACCGACGCACACCGTCACCGTACAGATGCGGATGACGCGCCTGCATCTTGGCGACCAACGCGCCAGCAACGCCCTGAATGGTGAACGCACCGCGTTCTTCGGCGACCACCGCATGGAACAGCACTTGGAGCAGCAAGTCGCCGAGTTCGTCGCGCAACAGCGCATCATCACCATGCGCAATCGCGTCATCGACTTCGTGCGCTTCTTCGATCAGGTAGGGCCGGAGTGACGTGTGCGTCTGTGCGCGATCCCAGTCGCAGCGGGCGCGCAAGTCGCGCATGATGGACAGTGCATCGTCTAGTGTGCGCGGCGTTGGCTCGTCATCCCTCTCCATCACTTCTCCGCGCGTCGTGGTCTGCTTACTCTCTTACGGATAATGTCGGCAATATATCGGCTCCACACACGAAGGTTTTGTGCGACCATCGAGCGTATCGCGTGACGGCGCATCTGTCGGCCTGGGTCGAGGTGGATCTCGGCGCGATTCGTCGCAACGCGGAGCGCCTGCGGGCGCGGGCGCGCGTTCCGTTAATCGCGATGGTCAAGGCGGACGCGTACGGGCTCGGGGTCATTCCTGTGGCGCGAGCTCTTGGTGCGCCCTTCGAAGGCGACACGACCGCCCGTAGCACCGCTGAGGCTCCATGGGCGCTCGGCGTATCGCGACTGGACGAGGCCAAGGAATTGCGCGCGGCGGGGTGCTTGGCGCGCATCGTGTGTTGTGCGCCGCTATTGGTCGATGAACTGGCTGAGGCGGCCGAGCTGAAGCTGCGGCCGTCGCTCCATCGCGCTACAGATATCGCGGCATGGCAATCGATCGGCGGGGGCCCGTGGCACTTCTCGGTTGACACCGGCATGTCGCGAGCCGGCGCATCGTGGCGAGAGATCCTGGCAGGTGCGGCGCCGCTCGCCGCGGCGTTGTCGGCCTGCCCACCTGAGGGCATGTTCACGCACTTTCACAGTGCTGATCTGAGCGATGACAGCCTGACGCAACAGCAGGAACGGTTCGCCGCCGTGCGCGTCGCGCTTCAACCGTCGCTGCCGCAGGCCGTGCTCGTGCACATCGACAACAGCGCGGCGATTGCCGGACGCGCGCATGGATCGCCGGGCCATCTCGCGAGACCAGGGATTGCCCTCTACGGCGCTCGTGAGGTGCTCCGACTGGGGCTCGAGCAGGCCGTTCATCTGCGCGCGCGCGTTGTTGATGTGCGCACTATCGAAGCGGGGGACTCTGTCAGCTATCTCGCCACCTGGGTGGCTCCATCCGCGCGGCGCATCGCCACCGTGCCTCTTGGGTATGGGGATGGCTATTGCCAACCGCTTGCAAACCGCGGCAACGTATTGATCGGCGGTCGCCACTGTGCGGTGGTGGGGCGGGTAACCATGGATCAGACCATGGTCGATGTCACGGACGTGCCGTGCGACGTCGGTACCGTCGTGACGCTGATGGGCCGCGATGGCGATACGTTGCTGTCCACCGATGCGGTGGCGGAGCGTAGTGCGGTCAGCGCTTACGAGCTGCTGGTCGGGCTGCGGTTGCGCGTGCCGCGTCGCTACCTGGGAGGAATGTGATGGAGTCACCAGAGGACAAAGTGTCGGGGCGGCGGGCGCTCATTCTCGTCCTCGATGGGGTTGGGTGCGGGGCCGCATGGGACGCCGAGGCATACGGCGACGTCGGCAGCGACACTATCGGCAACGTGTCACGCGCTGTCGGGGGGCTCGACTTGCCGAACATGGCGCGGCTTGGGTTGGGCCACATCGAACCGATCGTTGGCGTGGCGGCCGTGTCAGCCACGAATGGCGCGTGGGGGTGCATGCAGCCGAGATCGGCGGGCAAAGACTCCACAACCGGACACTGGGAGATTGCCGGGCTGCAGCTGGAGCGACCGTTCCCGACCTACCCACGCGGCTTTCCGCGCGCGGTGATCGAAGAGTTTGTACGGGAGACCGGACGACCCGTCATCGCCAACACGGTGGCCAGTGGGACAGCGGTTATCGAGGAGTACGCCGCCCTGCAGCGCGCCACGGGCGCCTGGATTGTCTACACGTCCGCCGACTCAGTCTTTCAGATTGCCGCACACGAAGACTGGATTCCGCTCACAGAACTCTACCGGGCCTGTGAGATCGCGCGCGCGATGCTGGTGGCACCGAACGACGCGTCGCGGGTCATCGCTCGCCCCTTTGTTGGAACTCCTGGTGATTGGCGGCGTACCGCCAACCGGCGCGATTACTCCCTTCAGCCGCCAGGGGTGACGTTGCTCGACGCCCTCGCCGAAGCCGGGGTTGCGCGCAGCGGGGTGGGCAAGGTGGACGATTTGTTTGCGGGACGGGGGATTCGGTCGCGACATACCACCGACAACGCCGAGGGGCTGGCCGCGGTCCATGAATGGCTTTCTGGGGCCGATCGTGGGTTCTGCTTCGCCAATCTGGTAGATTTCGACCAGCTATACGGACACCGCAACGACGTCGGAGGATTTCAGGGGGCGCTCGAGGCGTTTGATCGAGCACTGCCTTCGCTGGTGTCGGCACTCAAGGAGGACGACCTGCTGTTCATCACCGCCGACCACGGCAACGATCCGACGACTCCGTCCACGGACCACGCGCGTGAGCGCGTACCGTTGCTGGTGGCGGGTCGGCGCGTTCAGCCCGGGTCGCTTGGCGAACGCGAGACGTTTGCCGATCTCGGTGCGACCGTAGCGGAATGGTTCGGTCTCAGTTGGCGCGGGCGTGGTTCGTCGTTCCTTCCACAGTTGGTGCCACTGTGACGGTGGTGGACGCGTCTCGCAGCGTGGCCGCCGATGTTGCGGCGCTCCGCGAGGCCGCGGACTCCGCGCGACAAAATGCGTGGTGCCCGTATTCGAATTTTCCGGTCGGTGCGGCGCTTGAGAGTGACGATGGTCGCATGTTCGTCGGTTGCAACGTAGAGAACGCCGCCTTTCCAGCTGGGACGTGCGCGGAGCGCGTCGCCCTCGGTGCCGCTATCAGTGCAGGTGCCCGTCGTTTCACGCGCATTGTCATTACATCGGCCGTCAGTACACCCACGCCGCCCTGCGGCATCTGTCGGCAGGCCCTCGTTGAGTTCGCACCGACCCTTGAGGTTATTGCTATTTCCCCGCTCGGTCTCATTTCGCGTTGGTCGCTGGCTGACCTGCTGCCCGCTCCGTTCACGCCCGCATCGCTCGACCATGCCTGAGCGTTTCTCTACCGCGCTACTGGTCCCGCGCTTGCGCGCCCGCATTGTCGTGCTGGCACTCATCGCATGCGGCGTCGTCATCGCCGCATGCACCGAGTCGTTCGATGGTGGGACCGCCTGCCCGTCGCTCTGCCCGGCAAAGCCTAACGCCTTCCGGGATACGACGATCGAGGCCGTGGTGCTCGATACATCCGTCTCAGGCTTCCCGTCGCTTGGCCTTTCTCCAACCATACTGATCGCCAACCGCCCCGACACGCTGGTGACGCGCGGCGTGATCCGCTTCGACGTGTTGCCAACCGTGTTCAACGCGAATGGGAGCACGACAGCCACAGAGATCACGGCCATCGACTCCGTGTATCTGCGGTTGCCGCTCGACAGCACCGGCCGTCGTGGCACGTTGCCGGTGACGCTCAACGTTTTTGATGTTGATACAGTGGTAAACGACAGCGTCACCAGCGTCGTTCGCGGGTTGTTTCGCGCCGACCGGCGCATTGGCTCCGTGACGTTTGTGCCGTCGCTGACGGGAGATTCACTGCGCATTCCTTTGTCGGCGAGTGCGCTGTTGAAAAAAATCAGCGCGAATTCGAGACTGCGGGTGGGGCTGCAAATCACCGGCGGCAGCGGACAATTGCGGGCCGTCGCGTTTGTTGCTGGGATCGGCGCACCATCGTTGTCCTTTGAACCGACGAGCGACACGACGATCAATCCGGTCACCGTGAGTCCGAGTACGTCGATCGCCGAAGCGACGAGTGACCTGCAGTTGGCCTATCAGGTGTACGGTATCGTTGACCTTGGGTCTCGACCTCCGGACGCGACCACGTTGATCGTGGGCGGTTACCCCGCGTATCGCTCGTACCTGCGCTTTGCGCTGCCGGCGCGTATCACCGATTCCGCGACGATCGTGCGCGCCGAAGTGTTGCTCACTCAGCGACGGTCGTCGTTTGGCAATGTGGCCGATACCGTCATCATCGTGCCACTCGTGCCCACGTCGACAAACGTGGTGTCGGATCTGCGACGGATTCTCGACCTCGCCGCCGACGGCAGTTTCGCGAGCCTCGACTCAACACGACTGGTGCCGCGCGATAGCGGATTGCGCGTGTTGAATGTGCTGAGTCTCGTGCGTAGTTGGCCCGCCCTATCGTCAACGGTGCCGAGGGCACTTGCCTTCCGCATCAACAACGAAGGCGCCCAACCCGCTGAACTGCGATTTTTTTCGAGTGAGGCCGCGGCGTCGCTGCGTCCACGACTGCGCATCACCTATCTCCCCCGTTCGGAGTTCGCGATTCCGTGATGAGCTACTCGACAGGATGTTTTACCTCGCCTCGTGCGCGACGCCCCGATCGGAGATGGCGCATCGTCGCAGCCGCGTTCACCTGTATCGCGAGCGCGTCGGCAGAGGCGCAGGGTACCCTCAGTGGTCTTGGGTTTGGCTATCCCGTTGGTGGTACCAGTACCCGTGCGGCGGGTACTGCTGGCGCCTTCGGTCAGTTCGATGTCTTGAGTCCAGTGAATCCTGCCGCGCTCGGCGGGTTGTCGCGGACGCTGATCACGGTGCAGACCGAACCGGAGTTTCGTACGCTGCAAACCGGTGGCACCAAGGAGCGCACGACCGCCGAGCGCGTACCGTTGTTGCTGGTTGCCTTTCCCGTCAGGAACGGATTCGGCATCGCGCTCAGTGCGTCCACGTTTCTTGACCGCAGCTACAGCACGAGCACCACCGGCACCTTCGTTATTGATGGCAATACGCTCAGTACCGCAGACCAAAGTGATGTGCGTGGGTCGATTGGTGATTTGCGCGCCGCGGTTGGATGGCGCATGAATAGCAGGGTGCGTGTGGGGGCGGGCGGTCACCTGTTTACCGGTGACAACGTGGTCGTGCGTTCGCGCACGTTCTCGGACACGCTCAAGTTTGGCAACGTCCTCGACTCGTCGCGCGTCACGTATTTTGGCACTGCGCTGTCGCTCGGCGGTGAGCTGCAGATCGTGAAAGGACTGGCGGCGTTGGCGTCCTTCCGTTCTGGCGGATCGCTCGAGTCGCGCATTCGTGACACCGTGCGAACGCGCGGCAATGTGCCGGATCGTCTCGGCCTCGCGCTGCGGTACGACGGCATACTCGGATCGACGTTTGCTGTCGGCATCGAGCAGCAATCGTGGTCGAAGATGCGTGGACTGGGCTCCGATCTCGTGCAGGCGCACGACGGCACCAACTGGCACGCGGGCGCAGAAGTCGCAGGTCCCAAGGTGCGCGGCTCGGCGATGCAGCTGCGCGTTGGCTTTGCCAAGAATCAGCTGCCGTTTGGCATCGACGGTCGCACCGTCAGCGAGTCGCGTGTGAGCGGTGGGTTGGGATTGCCAATTGCGTTCGAGCGTGCGTCGATGGACTTCTCGTTGCAGCGGGCAAATCGCTCGCTCAGCGGCTCCTCCGCGTCCAAGGAATCCGCGTGGATGCTGGGTTTCGGCATCCAGGTTCGTCCCTGACGCGGTCATGAGTACACCCGCCAAGCCGACCGTCTATATCGAGACCTACGGCTGCCAGATGAATGTGTCGGACTCTGAGCTCATGTACGGCACACTCGTGGCCCATGGGTACGAGGCCGTGGACACACCAGATGGCGCTGATGTGATCCTCGTCAACACCTGCGCGATTCGCGAGAACGCAGAAACGCGGGTTATCGGACGGCTTGGTGAACTCAAGCGACACATGGGGCGGCATACCATCGTCGGCGTGACCGGCTGTATGGCCCAGCGGCTCGGCGCGCGTGTGCTCACGCAGGCCAAGCACGTGTCGCTGGTGGTGGGGCCAGATGGATACCGCGCATTGCCAGCCCTGCTCGACGGCGCGCGCCGCGGCGAGCGATTCACCGCTACAGATTTTGACCTCGAAGAGCATTACGAAGACGTCGTGGCCCGTCGCTTTGGTGGCGTGAAAGCGTGGATCCCCGTGCAGCGCGGCTGCAACTACCGATGCACGTATTGCATTGTCCCGCAGACGCGTGGTGCGGAAAGGAGCCGACAGTTGGATGACGTCGTGCGCGAGACGCGCGAGGTGGTGGCGCAGGGACTCACCGAAGTCGTACTGCTCGGCCAGACGGTGAATTCATACAACGACGGCGTCCATGATTTTGCCGATTTGCTGCGGGCCGTTGGGGCGGTGGATGGCATCCGCCGTGTGCGCTATACGAGTCCGCACCCCAACGATTTCAGTGATCGGGTGATCGCTGCAATGGCCGAAGTGCCAACGGTGTGCGAGCATGTGCATTTGCCCATGCAGAGTGGATCCACCAGCATGCTCAAGCGCATGCTACGGCGATACTCGCGCGGCGATTATCTGCAGTGCGTGGCGCGGCTCCGTGATGCGATCCCGGGGCTGTCGATCACCACGGACATCATTGTCGGATTCCCCGGCGAGACAGACGAAGAATTCGCCGACACGTTGTCGTTGTGTCGTGAGGTGCGATTCGACGACGCGTTCATGTTCAAGTTCTCGATGCGAGAGGGCACGCCGGCCGAGCGCATGCCAGCGGAATGGACGGTTCCAAACGAGGTGGTCGCCAATCGCTTCGAACGGTTACTCAGCGCCGTGCGCGGCATCAGTCGTGAGGGCAATCTCGGACGACTCGGCGTGAAGACCGAAGTGCTCATCGAGAAAGTGGCCAAGGACGGAGCACTGCTGCAGGCGCGAACACGAGACTTCCGGACGGTGCTCGTGCCCGCGACCGCCGGCGCGGTTGGCGACTACATCACTGTTGAGCTCACCGGTACAACGGGTGCCACGTTCTCAGGAACGCCCGTAGCGCTGCCGCAGCTGACGCCGGTCGGTACGGAACGTCGGCCGCTGCCAATGGCGGGGTAGGGCTGCGGCAGCATGTACTCGATAGCAACACTATGATGACGAGGCACGCTGCACACGACGACATCGTGTGGCGTGCCTTTGCTCATTCATCTCGTTGCCTGCTGGCTCGCCGGGCTGTTCGTGGCAGCGTTCACGCACTCGCGCAGCAGCCCATGGTCGCCGAACGTGCTGACGACGCTGATCCGCATCATGGTGTGTGCGGCCGTCGTGTGCGCCTACGCGGCGCGTCGGGGCACCGTCTCGTCGCGTGCACCGGCGCTGCTGGCGGTCACGATCGCGGCACTTGCTATTGCGGATGCCGACGCGCGGGTACGCGCGCAGTGCCGTACGATGCTCGCGCGCAACACCACACTGGCCGTGGCGATCGACGAACGCGCGGCAGTTGGTCGCCGAATCACCGGTGCGGCCCGAGGCGATGGCGCACTGGCGCGATGTGCGGTGCCTGCGTCCTTGCGCGTGCAGGAGGGCCGCGCACCGCCAGGGACCGTCGTGACGTTTGCTGGCAGCATACGCGAGACGGATGTCGGACTGCGGCTCGACGGTGCCATTACGCCGACCGCGCGCGTTGAGGCGTGGCGCGCGTGGCGTGGCCTCGCCGGTGAGCGCATCGATACGCTATTTCGCGCGAATGCTGCACTCGTCCGCGCGCTGCTGATCGCCGATCAACGCGGCATTGACCCGGCAGTTCGCGACCGATTTGCCGATGCTGGTCTGGTGCACATGCTGTCCATCTCCGGTCTCCATGTCGCGATCATCGCCTCCGCGCTGCTAACGATCGCTGGTGCCCTGCGGCTCTCGCGCACACAGGCGAGCGCGGGTGCGATGGTCGTAGTCTTTGCCTACGTGGCGATCCTCGGTGCGCCGGCGCCAGCTGTACGGAGTGCCGTGATGCTCGCGACCGTCGCACTCACCGAACGATGGCAACGCCCCGTGCATCCCTGGACCGCATTGGCGCTGGGCGCCGCCCTCCCGACGTTTGAGCCGAGTGTCGTCCTCGACCTCGGATGGCAACTGAGCGTCGCGGGGATGGCCTCGCTCGTGGCCGCGGGTGCGCTCTTTCGGCGGATTCGTGAGGCGCGCGTGTTGCCGAACAGCACGTCCCGCGTGTCACGTATCGTGCGCTGGATCCGGTCGTTGCGTGGTCTACGCTGGACGCTGTTCCGTGAGGGAGCCACCGGTGTGATCGCCACGATGGTGACGGCGCCGTTGATCGCCTGGACGTTCGGTCGCGTCAGCCTTGTCGCACCGCTGTCCAACATTGTCGCGGGCCCCGTTGTCGCGGCGTTGCAACCGGCCCTCTTTGTCGCCATGCTGCTGTCGCCGTGGCCAGCGATCGCCAAACTCGCGGCTGATGCATGCGCGGCGCCATTGGCGTTGCTGGATCGCATCGCCACGGTTTCGGCGTCGGTGCCTTGGGCCTCTGTGCATATCGCGCCGACCCTGGTGGGCGCCTGCTGTGCTGGTGTGGCGTCTGCGGCGCTGGTCCGCGCGACTGCGTCCCGCCGCTGGATGCCGGGTCTGATCGTTGCGAGTGCCGCACTCGCGGTCGCGGTTTGGCTTCCGCTCCTGCCGGGAGGTTCAGGGCGGCTGGAACTGCACGTCATCGACGTGGGGCAGGGGGATGCGCTTGCGTTACGCACTCCGGGAGGGCGCTGGATCGTGGTCGATGCAGGGCGTCGTTGGGACGGAGGTGACGCTGGCCGCCGGGTCGTCGTGCCGTACCTGCGCCGCCTCGGTGGTCCAGTGGCGGCCTTCGTGCTCACACACGCGCATGACGACCATGCCGGAGGTGC
>JANMKU010000234.1:0-4480 GCA_031372205.1 Gemmatimonadaceae bacterium
CGAGCCTCGTCGCAGACCCGCGACCAGTGGCCAACCCGCCCACCACAACCCCGACACCGCGGGCCATCCCCCCCGGGGCGCGTGCGCCCGCACTGACCGCACCCGTGAATGACAGCGGTTCCCGAGCGACCGTGTCCTTCACCCACATGCCAACACGGCCTACTGTGCGCTTCTTCCCTGTCGCTGGATCGTCCACCTCTGCCGCCTGTGGTGTCAGCGTCACTGTACGACGCACACCGTCGCGCTCCACTTCCATGGTCACAGTGCCCGACGTAACAGGCGCTATGCGGTCGAGCACCTCATCCCACGCGCGCACGGCTGTGCCGTTGATCGAGACGATGCGATCGCCGCCAGTCATGCCTGCGGCCGCGGCGGGCGCGCCAACAATCACGGAGTCAATCACCGCCGGTCGATACGCGCTGCCATACGCGTAAAAGATTCCGCTCGACACACACAGCGTCAGCAGAATGTTCATGATTACGCCCGCTGACAAAATGAAGACGCGAGCAGGCACAGATTTGCTTTCCACCCACCGGTCCGGCGGCACGGCCTTCGGTCCAAATGGTGCCATCGCGCCGGGGTCCCAAAGATTGGACGGCACGTCAGCGGGCCGTTCGACATCGGGCTCCAGTGATCCGCGATCGCTTCCCCCTTCGATGCCGGCCATCGATTCGTCCTCACGTGTCGCCATGCGAACGAAGCCGCCCAACGGAATCATCGACACGCGGTAGTCGGTCTCCCCCCGTCGAACACCGAACAGTCTGCGTCCCCAGCCGAGCGAAAAGACGGGCGCATACACACCGGTCATTTTGGCGGCCAGAAAGTGTCCCAACTCATGCACGAATACGACCAGTCCAAAAACCAGCAGCGGCGCAACATATGGCGAAAATGACGAAAGCACGCTCACGGTCCCACCTGTTCGTTCACGTAACGGCGCGCCGCGGCGTCAACAGCCAACAGCGCCTCCAGTGACTCTCCGGTCGATCCCGACAGTGCGTCCAGGGCACCAGCGACGAGAGAGGCGATCCCGCCAAATGATACCCGGTCTCGCAGAAAAAGCGCGACCGCCGCTTCGTTGGCGGCGTTGAACACCGCGGGAGCCGATCCACCGGTTCGCCCAGAGCCAATACCGAGTTCGAGCATCGGAAAATCTGCACGGCGCACGTCCTCGAAGGTCAAATCACCGGTCAGGACGGGGCTAAATTGTGGTACGCCGCTATCGGCAACGCGTTCCGGCCATGTCAGGGCGTACAGGATAGGGAGCTCCATCGACGGCACGCCCATCTGCGCCAGCACGCTCCCGTCGACAAACTCCACAAACGAATGAATGATGCTCTGTGGATGCACCACAACGGCGATTCGATCGTACGGCACGCCAAACAGATAGTGCGCCTCGATGACCTCGAGTGCCTTGTTTGCCAGCGTTGCACTATCGACCGAGATCTTGCTCCCCATCTGCCACGTGGGGTGACGCAGTGCATCATCACGCGTGGCTTGTCTCATGCGATCGGCGGCCCACGTCCGAAACGGACCACCGGATGCAGTCAGCACGAGACGCTTGACTTCGTGCACGGGACGTCCCCCGAGACACTGCAGGATCGCTGAGTGTTCACTGTCGACCGGAACGAGTGATCCGCCGTGCGCGCGGACCGTCGCCATCACAATGGAACCGGCCATCACCAGCGTTTCCTTGTTCGCGAGCGCCACGCGCTTGCCCGCCCGCAACGCGGCCAGGGTCGCGGGGAGTCCGGCAGCGCCCACCACGGCGTTCAGTACGATGTCCACATCATCCCGCACAGCCGCTGCCACCAAGCACTCCGGCCCGGTCACCCAATCTGATCCGCGCGGCGCCCGACCATCGACGAGGCCGACAAACGTCGGACGCCATTCGGTGGACAGCTCGGCCAGCGCCACCGCATTCGAATGCGCAGTGAGCGCAACGGGAGCAAAGCGGCCCGACTGTCGCGCCATCACGCGCAAGGCGCTCGTACCGATGGATCCAGTGGCTCCGAGAATCGCCACGCCGGATCGCGCAATATCCATCGTCCCGAGCAGCGACCCCGACGGCGCCGCCGCGCTTGCGCGCACCGTCACGCGGGCGCCGGAATGAGGAGCCACCCGTAGAGCACGTAGGCCACGGGCAACACAAAGAACAACGAGTCCAGCCGATCAAGCATCCCACCGTGGCCTGGAAAGATCGTCCCACTGTCCTTGACGCCCGCTTCCCGCTTGAACATTGACTCGACGAGATCACCCACCTGGGCTGCAACGCTGATGCCGACGGCAAACGCCGCCAAACCCCATGGACTGAACGTGAGCTGCGCCTGCGGCTGAAGCAGGTAATGCACAAACAGCGCGCACGTGACGATCGTCAGCACGATGCCACCGATTGATCCCGCGATCGTTTTTCCAGGGCTCACTGACGGCATCAACCTCGGTCCGCCAATCGTGCGACCGGCCGCGTAGGCGCCAATGTCACTCGCCCAGGTCAACAGCACCGGCAACATCAGCACCAGTGCGCCCGCGACGTTGCCAATCGCGTATCCGAAGTACCGCAGCGCGTACGCAAAACCGAGTGTTCCGCCCGTGTACATAACTCCGAGGACCGTCGTACTCGCCGCTAGCAACGGTCGCCCATCGGTGCCGCGCAGCCACAAACACAGCCCGACGATCGCGAGGACACCGAGTATCATCGCAGCGAACGAGAGATGTGTGACGCCGAGATATTGAGCGTGCACTATGAGGGGCACGACTGCCGAGCAGATGACACCGACCGCCGAAAGCGACGCGCCGCCCGACGCCTTCGCTATACGGAAAAACTCCCACGACGCAATCGCCGCCATTCCCCCAGTCATCGCTGCAAGCGCCGCATCGCCCAACCAGATGCCGGCAAGCGCGATCGGCGCGCCGATCACCGCGACAATGACGCGACGCTGAAGCTCGCTCAAGCGATCACGTGCGGCCGCGACCCTGCGTCACGCACGTTGGCGATCACGTACCGACACGCCCAAACCGTCGGTCGCGACGCTGAAAGTCGGCGATGGCCTCGTACAGCGCCTGTCGCCCGAAGTCGGGCCAGAGCACACTGGAGATGTACAGTTCCGCATACGCGACTTGCCATAGCAGGAAATTCGACAGGCGTTGTTCGCCTGACGTGCGGATGAGCAGATCCGGGTCCGGGCAGCCCGCCGTGAACAGCCGCGCGGCGAACGCAGTCTCATCAATGTCGTCGACCGCGAGGCGACCGGCCTGGACCTCACGCGCGAGCAATCGAGCCGCGCGCACGAGTTCAGCGCGCCCGCCGTAGGAGATGAAGAGGTTCAGCCCGAGCTTCTCGCCCCCCTCGGTATCGTGCATGACTCGTTGTACGGCGGCTGCGGCCGCCGGACTGAGCCGATCAAGGTCGCCATGAACTCGAACGCACACGCCCTGCTCACGAAGTTCCGCCGCTTCGCGCGCGATGTACTCCTCCAGCAGTGACATCAGCGCCGATACCTCGGTCTCCGGTCGCTGCCAGTTCTCTTGCGAGAAGGCGAAGAGAGACAACCATTCGACGCCGGTATCGAGGCACCCTTCCACGACGGCGCGAACCGCCTTCATCCCCGAGCGATGACCGAATGGTCGCGGCATGTGCCGCTCCCGTGCCCATCGGCCGTTCCCGTCCATGATGATCGCGATATGACGCGGCACGGACCCGTGCACGCGAATGCGCGTGAGCAGCTCCGATTCGCTTTCAGGCGCAGGAACAGGGAGGGAAGGACGCATGGCGTGCCGGTCCGCGTGCGGACTCAGACCTCCATGATTTCGGCTTCCTTCGCCTTCAGCATGCCGTCGATCTTGCCGATGTAGTCGTCGTGCAACTTCTGCAAATCCTTCTCCGCGTGCTTCTTCTCGTCTTCCGACACGCCGTCGAGCTTTTTCACCTTGTCTCTGGCGTCCGTGCGCCCATGACGAATTGCAATACGACCGTCCTCGGCCAGTTTCGCCAGCACTTTCACCAATTCTTTGCGTCGCTGCTCATTCATTGACGGTAGCGGCACTCGAATCACACCACCTTGGTGGGCCGGATCGAGTCCAAGCTCCGATTCGCGAATCGCCTTTTCGATGGCCTTCGCCTGCCCCTTGTCGAAGGGCGTGACCAACAGGATGCGCGGTTCGGGCGCGGAAATCGACGCCACCTGATTGAGTGGCACCGTGGTACCATACGCCTCGACGCGAATGGTATCGAGCATCGACGGCGATGCTTTCCCCGACCGGATACCAGAGAACTCGCGCTTCGAATTCTCGAGCCCCTTCTCCATGCCGCTCTTGGCGTCCTTCAGTATCTGCGCGATCGTGATCATGACTTGACTCAGGAAACCAGCGTTCCGATCCGTTCGCCGCGAACAGCACGAGCGATCGAGCCGGCACGATGAATGTTCAGGACGACCAACGGAAGGTGATTCTCCTTGCACAGCGTAATGGCCGTCTGGTCCATCAC
>JANMKU010000241.1:0-2007 GCA_031372205.1 Gemmatimonadaceae bacterium
AGGGAATCAGCGCGATCGCACGATACGGTGGCTCCAGGTCACCCACCGTTTCCCGGACGATCAGCTGGCCAAGGCGGCGCTGGCCGACAACGCGTCGGGTCTCGCCGCCGCCGAACATGACAAGGAAGCCCTCGAGCTGGCCATCAGCAGCTACGAGGAGCTGTGGGCGCTCTCCCCAACAGCGCAGCAGCGCGCCGCCCTCGAATCCGCGATCAGTACCCTGCGCAAGTACAAGCTCTAACTACACGCTCTCAGTCAACCGCTCTCGGACGACGTGCTGTGAACGTCTGCGGGCTCAGCGCAGGCGCGCGACCGTCTTTGGATTGCCATCGGACACATAGCGTGCCATGGCACCCGGTTTGTCCATCGCGTCGAGCGTGGGCGTCAACTTCGTTCCACCTTGCAGCGGCACGCGGGGGAGCGCCTTGGCGTTGAACTCCGGGTCAAATGGACTGCGCGCCGGACCGCCCGCCACGAGAAACACGGCCTCATTGGCGTAGTGAACCTCCCGCTTGGCCTTCCGATCGTACCAGCTGCCGCTGTAGGCCAGCTCGCGATTCTTCGGCCAGATACCATACGGCAGCGCCAGTCCGCGAATCTTGTAGTTGGGCACAGCCGAATCGATAGCCAGCGCGCCACGGGCCAACTGCTCCTGCACTACGGCGTCGCCATACTTATTCAGCTGCGCATGCCAGAGCGTGTGGTTGCAGAGTTCGAACCCCTGCGCGACCAGCGCGCGCACCTTGAGCAGACGCCATTCGGTCTTTTGGCCGTCAATGCCGCGATCGCCAAAAAAGGCGTGCCCCACCTCGGCCGCCGGCAAGGTGCAGAAGAGCCCCTTGGCTTTCCAGTCGGGATGCACCTTGATGAAATTCAGGAGAATGCCCAGCGCGCTCGTCGGGTCGATCACGAGCTTCCCGTCACGCTCGAGGTAGCGGAACTGACTGGGCGAGGCATCGTCGAAGGTAAAGAGCACCGGCGACTTGCCAGCCGGTATGTCGATGGTGCGGTCCAGCATCTCCGACAGCGAAATGGGCACATACCCACGGGCGTACAGTTCGGTCAGTTCGGCCTTGAATCGCTCGCGCGACACTTTGTAATTCCCGTCGGCCTCAACGACTTGATGCCACTCAAGAATCGGGATGCGACCCAGCTCGTTGGGCACAAGCGTCGGGCGAGCCGTCGCCTGCGAGGTGTCGTTTCCAACACCAGCATTGGCACTTCTGCCTCGGTCGGCGCGTAGTAGAACGGGGACAGCCGAGGCCGAAAGGGCGACCAGCGCCGCAGCGACCCACGGTGCAGCTTTCAGGAAGTGCGGGCGGCGCGGGTGAGTCGTGGCGACGTGCGTTGGCACAAACAACGACATGAGCGATTCCGAATTCGGGGAGCTTGGCGATGAGCAGGGAAACTAACGGCGCTGTCAGCGACATCGAAGCGCCGACAAAGCATCGTCGATGGCTGCGCGGCCGATACGTGGCGTGGGCCGCCTGCGCGGCGGTCGTCATGGCCATTGTGGCCGGCTCCTGGTGGACGAGCTGTGGGTTTGCCAGTTGTCCAACGATTGCGCAGTTGCGGGCGTGGCAGCCAACCGAAGGGGGTATGCTCTTCGACCGAAACGGCGTCATCATCGGGGCCCTGTCGCCGGTCAAGCGCATCAACGTTCCCCTGTCGCGTGTGCCGAAAGCCGTCCGCAACGCCTTCATTGCGATTGAAGATCGCCGCTTCTATGTGCATCACGGTATCGACTTCCGCGGCTTTGCCCGCGCTGCGGTGAGCAATGTGTTCGCTGGAGGTATCAGTGAAGGCGCGAGCACCATCACCATGCAACTCGCACGCAACGTATTTCTTAGCAGACGGATCTTCGAGCGCAGCGTGAACAAAAAGCTGGTCGAGTTGCGCTACGCCACACTGCTCGAAGCGGCGCTGACCAAAGACGAAATTCTGGAGCGTTACCTCAACGCGATCTATCTCGGTAACGGCGTGTTTGGCGTCGAGGGTGCGAGCCAG
>JANMKU010000242.1:0-1040 GCA_031372205.1 Gemmatimonadaceae bacterium
GAAAGAATCGCTTGAAGAGCGCGGTGTCCGACTGCTTGGCCTCGTCGAAGTCGCGCACGGTGTCGGCTCGAAAAAAGAAACCCCACATCGAGCCGGCATGACCCGCCGAGAACGGCACCCCATGTCGCGCCGCCACCTCGCGCAGTCCGTGTACCAAGCGAGCGGTCCGCACCGTTATCTTGTCATGCAAGTCGCGCGTCAGCACGCCGAGCGTGGCAAGGCCAGCGGCCATCGCCAACGGATTGCCGGACAACGTGCCCGCTTGATATACGGGGCCCGTCGGCGCGATACGTGACATCAGCTCGCGACGCCCACCATACGCCGCGACGGGCAGACCACCACCAATCACCTTACCGAGGGCGGTGAGATCTGGTGTGACATTGAAGCGCTCGCGCGCTCCCCCGTAGGCAATGCGAAAACCGGTCATGACTTCATCAAAGACGAGTAGCGCGCCGGTTTCGTCAGCAATACGACGAAGCCCCGGAATGAAGTCCGCCGTGGGTTCGATGAATCCGCCGTTGCCAACGATCGGTTCGAGCATGATGCAGGCCAAGGGCACGGCGCGCGCGATCCGTTCTACCGCTTCAAGGTCATTGTAGCGGCACGTCAGGGTGAGCGCCGCCAACGCGCTCGGCACTCCCGGTGAATCGGGCAAGCCGAGTGTCGCCACGGCCGAACCCGCGCGCACAAGAAACGAATCGGCGTGGCCGTGATAGCACCCCTCGAATTTGAGAATGTGTTCCCGACCGGTCACCGCGCGTGCCAGGCGTGCGACCACCATCGCCGCCTCCGTACCGCTCGATGTGAAGCGCAGCATCTCGAGATGCGGCATCCGATCGACAATGCGATCCGCAAGCTCCACTTCGAGTGCGGTCGGCATTCCGAAACTCGTGCCGTTCCGCATCGTCCGTTCGAGCGTATCCAACACGACCGGCGGCGCATGGCCGAGCACGAGTGGCCCCCACGACAACACGTAGTCGATGTACTCGTTGCCATCAACATCCCATATACGTGCGCCTTCCCCGCGCGCCGCGACGAAC
>JANMKU010000245.1:0-14466 GCA_031372205.1 Gemmatimonadaceae bacterium
CTCGCGTACCAGCTGCACAACGTCGGCGAGTGGGGTGATCGACCCGATGGCGTTCGACACATGCGTGATCGCCACCAGCTTGGTCCGCGCGCTCAGCTGCGTGCGCAGATGCTCGAGATCAATCTCCTGCAGCGCTGTCAGTTCAACGATGCGCAGCGTGGCACCGGTTGCGCGGGCCAGCTGCTGCCACGGTACGAAGTTGGCGTGATGTTCGAGCGCCGACACGACAATCTCGTCGCCCGCGTGGACGTTGGCGCGCCCCCATGACGTCGCTACCAGATTCGCCGACTCCGTCGTGCCACGGGTGAAAATCAGACAGTGCGGATCGCGCACGCCGAGAAACGTCGCGATGTCAACACGCGCCTGGGCATAGGCGTCGGTCGCTGCTGCTGACAACGCGTAGGCGCCACGGTGCGGATTCGCATTGGCCGTTTCATAGAAGCCCCGGATCGCATCGAGCACGACGCGCGGTTTCTGCGACGTCGCCGCTGAGTCGAGGTAATGCAGGGCAGGGCTCCCCGCGAGTAGCGGGAAGTCCGCACGCGGTGCCAGTGCGGCCAGTGTGTCAGGATACGTCATGCCCAACTCCTCCGCGCTCTGGCGGACCAACGAATACGTCGCCGTTCACAACCCGCACCGCAAATGTCTCCAGCGGATCGGTGGCCGGGCCCTGTACCACGTCGCCCGTACGCACATCAAATCGCGCCCCGTGCCACGGACACTCCAGAATGCAGGCATCCACAACATCACCGCTCGACAGTGCAAAGTCCCGATGTGGACAGCGGTCGAGCACTGCGTACGCCTGGTCGCCATCGCGCACGAGGCACAGCCGAGTGCCGTCGTCGAGTGTCACGGCCAGAGGAAATCCCGCGTCAATGTCCGCAAGTCGCGCGGCCCGCCGGAATGAACCGTCCGTCACTCCGTACTGACCGTGGCCGCCACCATCGGTTCACTGGCCATCGGACCACCCGTCATCGGCGCACTCGCCAGCGCCGCCTTGAGTGTGTGCCACGGCAGCGACGCGCACTTGACCCGCACCGGAAAACGCGACACACCAGAAAACACCACCAGTTGCCCGAGATCTGCACCGCCAGTCGCGTCCTGCCCGAGCACCAGCGCATGAAAGCGGTCGAACAACAACTCGGTTTCTTCGCGTGTTTTGCCTTTGACCGCAGTGGTCATGAGCGACGCCGACGCGCGTGAAATCGCACACCCGTGGCCCGAGAACTTGATATCCGCAATCACGTCGTCTTCGAGACGCAGTGACACCAGCACCTGATCCCCGCACAACGGATTCTTCCCCTCAGACACACGATTCGCATCGACCGCGGCACCGAGGTTCCGCGGCTTGCGATTGTGGTCGAGAATGACGGATTGATACAACTCCTGCAGGTCGGACATGCTGGGTTCTGTGGTCGGTAGCGGCAGGTTACGCCGGCTCGCCCGTGAAGAGCGCCAGTGTCAGGCGCTCCAGTTCTTCCTTGACGTTCTCGTTCTCAATGGTTTCGAGCACATCGGCGGCAAAGGCGTACATGAGCAACTGCTTGGCCAGCACGCTCCCGACACCACGGCTTTTCAGATAGAACAATGACGTTTCATCCATGCGTCCCACCGTTGCGCCGTGCGTGCACTTCACATCGTCCGCGTAAATCTCCAACTGCGGTTTGGTGTCGATCTGCGCGTTGGCGCTGAGCAGCAAAGTGTTGTTCGTCTGCTTGCCATCGGTCTTCTGTGCTTCGGGATGCACATACACCTTGCCATTGAACACGCCGTGCGACGACCCGTCCAGCAGCCCTTTGTACATCTCGCGGCTGAAGCAATTCGGGGCGACATGTTCGACGCGCGTCTGATGATCGCCGTGCTGCTGCCCATCGAGCATGTAGAGCCCATTGAGCGTCGTGCCGCAGCCGTCACCTTCGAGCACCGTGTACACGTTCGAGCGCGACAATCGGGCGCCGGTCTGATAGGAGAACTGCACGAAATGACTATCGCGACCCTGCCGCGCTTCAATTGTCCCCACATGCACGGCCGACAACGACTCTCGCTGGATGCGCGAGTGGTGCAGGGTCGCGCCGTCCTCCACATACACTTCAGTGACCGTGTTGGTGAAGTACGACACCTCGCTGAGTGAGACGTAGCTCTCGATGACACTCGCCTTGGCGTGCCGCTCCACGACAATCACGTGTCGTGGATGCGACATGGTGCCGGCGGCGGCGGCCGTTGTGACGTGCATGATGTGGACCGGCACGTCGACGACCATTTCCTTGGCCACGATCACCAGGACGCCTTCTCCGGCAAACGCCGCATTCAGAGCGGAAAACCCGTCACGGTCAGCAGGGACGGCCACACCGAGGTGCCGCTGCAACAACTCCGGCTCATCAATCGCGGCCTGCGCCAGACTGAGCACGCGAATCCCATCGGGTAGCACGCGGTGCGACGACAGCGACGGGGCGAAGCGGCCGTTCACAAACACCATCAGCGGCCATGACGCGCCAAAGGTGAACGGTTCCAAAAGCGACACATCGGTGAGCGATCCTGCGCTCAACGACCCTGCGCCGAGCGATGGGTCGGAAGCGGCCGCGACAAACGATGCGTCGGCGATGAGCGAGACGTTGGTGTACTTCCATTCTTCGCCGCGCGTTGTCGGGAAGCCGAGCCGCGCAAACGCTGCTGCTCCGGACGCTCGCAACGCACGGAGCGGTGCGGTAGAAATCGCCGCTGCGGCCACCGCCTGCTCCAAAAACGCCGTACTCACGCCGCCTCCAGAACCCAGTCGTAGCCACGCGCTTCCAATTCAAGCGCGAGCGACTTGTCCCCCGATCGGACAATGCGACCGCCGGCAAGCACGTGCACGTAGTCGGGCACGATGTAGTTGAGCAGCCGCTGGTAGTGGGTGACCACGATCGTCGCGTTGGTCGGACGTTTGAGCGCGTTCACGCCGTTGGCAACAATGCGGAGTGCGTCGATGTCGAGTCCAGAGTCGGTTTCATCCAGAATGGCGAGCGTCGGCTCCAGCACGGCCATCTGCAGAATTTCGTTGCGCTTCTTCTCACCGCCGGAGAAGCCGACGTTCACCGAGCGGTTCATCATCGAGACGTCCATGTCCACCAAGGCGAGCTTCTCTTCGACCAAATCGAGAAACTCCATCGGGTCCACTTCGTCTATGCCTTTGGCGCGACGAATTTCGTTGTACGCGGCGCGCAGAAAATACGCGTTCGTCACTCCGGGAATCTCCACCGGATACTGGAACGCCAGAAACACCCCCTGCTGCGCACGCACTTCCGGCGCCAGTTCCAGCAGGTTGGCCCCGTTGTAGAGCACTTCGCCACCGGTAATCTCGTACGCCGGATGTCCCGCCAACACTTGCGCCAGTGTGCTTTTGCCAGACCCGTTGGGGCCCATGATGGCATGCACCTCACCCGCGTTGACCGTCAGGGAAATGCCCTGCAAAATTGGCTTGCCATCAATGGCGGCGTGTAAATCACGTATCTCGAGCATGCGCATAGTTCTGTCAGAAACCGTAAGGAGCTGTAGAAAAGCGGTAGGGATGCTGCACGGAAGGTGTAAAAAGTCTGTCAACGTCGTTGCAGCGATTTATCCGACACTGCCTTCGAGCGTAATGCCGAGTAACTGCTGCGCTTCCAGCGCAAATTCCATCGGCAGCTCCTTGAAGACTTCTTTACAAAACCCACTAACGATCATCGATACGGCCTGTTCGGGATCGAGTCCACGCGCCTTGAGATAGAAGATCTGGTCTTCGCCAATCTTCGACGTGGACGCTTCATGCTCTAAGATGGCGCTATTGTTCCCGACTTCGACATACGGAAACGTGTGTGCACCGCATGCGTTGCCGACCAGCATCGAATCGCACTGCGTGTAATTGCGAGCGCCATGCGCTTTGGGCAAAATCTGCACCTTGCCGCGGTAGCTATTCTGCCCCTGCATCGCGGAAATACCCTTCGACACAATCGTCGATTTTGTATTCCGCCCGATGTGAATCATCTTCGTGCCGGTGTCGGCCTGCTGACGCTTGGACGCGACGGCCACCGAGTAGAACTCGCCAATGCTGTTGTCGCCCTGCAGGATGACACTGGGATACTTCCACGTGATCGCTGACCCCGTCTCCACCTGCGTCCAGGAGATTTTGGCGTTGGCCATCGCCTTGCCACGCTTGGTCACAAAATTGTAGATGCCGCCCACGCCGTGCTCATCGCCGGCATACCAATTCTGCACGGTGGAGTACTTGATGGTGGCGCCGTCGAGCGCCACAAGCTCAACCACCGCCGCGTGCAACTGGTTGGTGTCGCGCTTTGGCGCGGTGCACCCTTCCAGGTAGCTCACATACGAGCCTTCGTCGGCGACAATCAGCGTGCGCTCAAACTGCCCGGTTTCGGCAGCGTTGATGCGAAAGTACGTGGACAACTCCATCGGACAGCGTACGCCCTTCGGGATGTAGCAGAATGAGCCGTCGGAAAACACTGCGCTGTTGAGCGCCGCGAAGAAGTTGTCGCTAAACGGCACCACGCTGCCCAGATACTTCTGCACCAGCTCGGGATACTCGCGCACCGCCTCGCTGAGCGGCATGAAAATCACGCCATACTTGCTCAGCTCTTCCTTGTACGTCGTCCCCACCGAGACCGAGTCAAACACGGCATCGACGGCGACGTTGTTGAGCCGCTTCTGTTCGGTGAGCGAAATGCCGAGCTTCTGGTATGTCTCCAGCAACTTCGGATCGACGTCATCCAGCGAGGCCAGCGGCTTGACCGACGTGGGGGCGGAGTAATAGCTCGACGCTTGATAGTCGATGGGCGGATACTGCACGTTGCTCCAGTGCGGTTCCGTCATCGTCAGCCAACGACGATAGGCCTTGAGTCGCCAGTCGAGTAACCATTGCGGCTCACCCTTCTTCGCCGAAATAAATCGCACGACGTCTTCACTGAGACCTGGTGGCAGCGTCTCCGATTCGATGTCGGTGGAAAAGCCATACTGATACTCGCGATTGACCAGCGAGTCGATGCTCGAACTCATGCCTGCTCCTGTGCACACGCTATAGGGTCACGCCCGGCCACCACGCTTGCTTCCGTACCAGCCACACCATACTCGCAGCAGCCACATCCGTCCCGACGATGGCGGTGCCGTACCATCGGCGCGTCCAGCAGCAAGGCGACGTATTTCGCCTCCACCGCGCACGCCTCCGGAAAACGGACCACAATGTCACGCATCGCACAGTTATGAATGCGCAACGTGGTGACCTCGGCGTTCGATGCCGACGGACGCGCTACCGTTTCCGCCATGTAGCCCTTGGACGTCAACAACTCCGCCAGCAACGCCACACGCTCATTCAACGGCAACTGACGCAATACAGGTCCAGCGTCCTCCACCAATCGACTCCACTCCGCTTCCAGCACGCCGGTGACGGCGTCGTCCCCGATCTCTTTACGCAGCAGATCGAGCGCCGCAGCCAATGACTCCACGTAGCTGCTGGGGAACAGCGCTTCCCCCGCCGGGCTCAGCGAATAGCGAAAAATCGGTGCGCCAACACCACGCGCTTCACGCGCAAACGCCACCAGCCCATCGTCTTCGAGTGCCTTGAGATGCCGCCGCAGCGCATTCGCGGTGAGGCCAAACTGCGCCCCCAGCTCGTGCGCGCTCAACGGCTGACGCTTCTTCAGCGCCACTAACAGATCGGCCCGAACCCCCCGAAATCCACCAAGTACCCCAGTCACATCCTGCATGGGGACAATGTACATCGGGTTTCCGACCAACGTCAACGAAACTGTTGACAAATTCGTAGGTAATAGCAGCCAATCGCTGGCGCGCTGCTGCGCAAGGGCAAATATTTCCCCGTCGCCATCCCGCAAGCGTCGCGTTTGTGCTGCAGATCACGTACGTTGCGTCGCGGTGCAACTTCGTGCTCCCAACTACTGCCGCCGTTGACGATCACGGGCCGTGACGTACGCGGACAGCATCATTATTGTGCGCTGACAGCCTGATTCGGTCGGCGAATTTTTGTTTTGGTATCTCCTACCAGTCCCCGTCGGAGGGAACGCGAATAGTGCGTCGGTCCTACTGGCTTGCGTTTGTTGCCGCGGTGACGCTCCTCTTCGCGATGGTGATGTACTTCCGCGCGTGGCGGCTCAATCGCGCCTCCATTGAGCGCGACGGCCTGTCGAGACTTCGTGACAGTACGCGCAGTCGATACCCCGAGAGTTTGCTCGAGCATACCTACGGGTACCTGGCCGAACGCCACGGATCGACTGGTCCACACTACCGGGTGTCGCCGAAAGATGACCTCGCCGCCGTTTACCAGCTCGTCGACCTCGATCTTGAAGACGCCGTCCTCGTCATTGCCGACCGGGCAGGCGCTCGGCTGCCACACGCGAATGAGTTGGATCAGCTCAAGGTCAAAGTCCACTCCGTCGATGATATGCTGCGATTCCTCGAGCCATTCTTCCGTCCGGAAGTGGTGAAGAACTGATCAGGCTCGTGCTGGTCGTGGCGCTGCTGCTCGCCGCCTGCTACCGGAACACTGTTCCGCCGGAGAGCCCGTCGCCGCGCCCCGGACCTCGCGCAGCACCGTCAACCCTTCCCGCCGTTCCCGCGCATGTGGGACCACGCAACTCGGCCGTGTCTGACGCCGAACTGGAGGCGCTCTGGGGGCGTCAGCTCATGGTGCCCGTCGACGGCATTGCGCGCCGATCTCTGCACAGCGATTACAGCGCGAAACGAGGGGACGGCATTCACGGCGCCCTCGATATTCTTGCCCCGCGCTCGACCGCCGTACTTGCCGCCGACGACTGCATCATCGGCCGTCTGTCCAGTGGTCCGATGGGAGGCATCATCATCTACGCCAGCGATCCCACCTTGCAGTTTGTGTACTACTACGCGCACCTCGAAGGGTATCGACGAGGGCTCGGCGTCGGCGACCGAGTCGCCAAGGGTTCCGTCATCGGCTACGTTGGCACAACAGGGAACGCGCCACCAGATACGCCCCATCTGCACTTCCAAGTCATGAAGCGCAGCGCGGGTCGCGTGTGGTGGACCGGGCCGGCCATCAATCCCATCTCTTTTTTCGCATTCGACGGACGTAGACCATGAGCATGACGGGCAAGGCGCGGGCCGCTTTGCGCTCCGAAGCGCATCACCTCGATGTGAAGGTGCACATCGGGCATCAGGGCATCACGCCAGCGATTTTACAAAGCATGGACGATGTGTTGCGCACGCACGAGCTGGTGAAGAGCCAGGTCGCGCGCGCCGGTGCGCTCACGTCACGGGAAGCCGCGCATGCGATGGCCGAACAGGTTGGCGCCGATGTCGTACAAGTCATTGGTCGCACGTTCACCCTCTATCGCGAAAACCCAGAACTGCCACACGGCGAGCTGCCGCCCTGGCGGAGTTGATCGCGTCCGTGCGCAAAGGCCGTCCGTCCAAACCTTGTAGCGCCCTCAGACATTCACGTATTTTCAACGATTCCTGCCCGTGTGCGTACGGGCGCGTGCCACACGAGAGCTCTCCATGCCATACATCATCACCGAAGCCTGCATTTCCGTCAAAGATAAGTCCTGCGTCGATGTGTGCCCCGTCGACTGCATTTACGAGGGACCGGACCAGCTCTACATCCAGCCCGATGAGTGCATCGATTGCGGCGCCTGCGAGCCAGAGTGCCCCGTCACGGCGATCTTTCCGGAAGAAGACGTGCCGGTGCAGCTCAAGAGCTTCATCGCCAAGAACAAAGACGTCTTCACCGGTGCGACGCCCCCAGGACGCCCAACACGCTAGCCTACCGCTGCGAGTCTACCGGTAGAAGTACTTCGATTTCAGAAGGAACGCGATCACCAGCACGACGTACTGCATGAAGGTGCTGCGCTCACTCCAGAGTGCTTCCGCCCAGTCGTGCTGCCCCTGCGTTGAATTCACCGGCGGGCGCCCAAACCAACGGGGCGTTCGCGCCTTGTAGGCGAGATACTCGGCACCAAAAATGGATTCCAGCACGCCTTCTTCGTAGCGCACGATGAGGGTGTACTCGATGGCGAAAATCACGATGGCGACGGGGACGAACCAGAACACCCCAGACACCACGGTGAAGCCAATCCACGCCAGAAAATTTCCGACGTAGAGCGGATTGCGGCACCAGGCAAACGCACCGTAGGTCACGAGTCGCTGCACATCACGCGACCGACGCCGAGTCACCGTGCCGGCCGCCGCAACGCCGGCCGTTCGCACCGCTTCCCCAAGTAGCACGAGCAACAAGCCCACACTCCAGCTGGCGACGGACTGCGTACCGCGCAGCAGTAACGGCACCGCCAGAAATGGTACCGGCAGCCAGCCGCGGTTTTTGAACAGCACCTGCCCAATCCGGGCGGCGGTCGATCGTTCGGCGTCAGAGACAGCCACAGTCATCGAGAGTTATCCGAAGGCATGTTAGTCGGCGAGCACGGCGAGAAAGTCGGCTAAGACGAGCGTGACGGCGGCCGGGCGCTCGACGCACGAGACATGACCTGCGCCGGACACGATCTCCAGTCTGGCGCGAGCGGCGGGTGGCAGCGCGGCCATCATTGCACGGGCATCGGACGGCGGCGTGAGCACATCGTCCTCGCCAACGAGCACCAGCGTCGGAACGCTCACCGTGGTGAGTGTCGCCAGTGAATCTGGACGTCCTCGCAGCGCCTCAAGCGCGCCCACAATGCCAGGTACCGATTGACGCGACATCATGCGGCGCATCAGCTCAACTACCTCGGGTTGCCGCTCGCGCGTCGCCTTGCCCACCATCCCCGGCAGCTGCCGTTCGGCGACGGCCGAAGCGCCTTCCGATTCGGCCAGCGCGATCATCTCGTCCCGCTTCGCCTGGCCTTCCGGCGTGTCGGCGGTCCCCTTCGTGTCGCAGAGAATCAAGCCAGAAATCCGCGCCGCGTGTCGACGCCACATGGCCATCGCGACATAGCCACCCATCGAAAGACCGCAGACAACGGCGCGATCGATAGCGAGCACGTCCAGCAGGGCGGCCACGTCGTCCGCGTACCGGTCCATAGTCACCGGCCCGCTCAAGGGGGACTCACCGAAGCCCCGCAAGTCAGGCGCGATGCAGCGGACGCGGGGGCCGAGCGCACGGCGCTGCTGCGTCCACAGCGAGCGGTCGTGAGGGAAGCCGTGCAGAAAGACCACTGGCAGCCCACCGCCATCATCGTCGACGCCGATTTGGACGTCGCCCACGGTGACGATCATGCGGTGAGGCCCAGTTCGGCGTCAACGAACATCACGGATGTTGGATCGGTCAAAAGTGCTCCTCCGGGAGCGCGCACGGGAGCGACCATCCAGCCGCCAGGGGGCGAAAGGACAGACGGCATTTTGGAAGGTACGGGACAAGTGGGCCGCGGAACTCTCGGACATCGACGGTCGCCGAGCAAGGGGTCAACGCCCAATCCGCGACAACGTCCTCATGGTCCGGGTGTCCGGTGTAAGTTGTACGTCCATGCATGCACCCGCTGCGCTGTACCTCGACACGGCCGACACCGTCGACCGATTTCTTGCGGACCTCGCGGACACGCGCGCCATCGCGATCGACACCGAAGGCGCGAGTTTCCATCGGTTCATCGATCGCATTTATCTGCTCCAGCTGTCAACAGATCGCCACGAAGCGGTCATTGATCCGCTGCCGATCGGAACACCGAGCCGACTGGGCGCCTTGCTTGAGGATCGCACGGTCGAAGTGGTGTTGCACGACGCCGACTATGATTTGCGTCTGCTCCGCAAAGACTACGGATGGCGTGTCACGAATCTCTTCGACACGCGCGTCGCGGCGCAGATGCTTGGCTTGCGCGCGTTCGGGCTTGCCGCGCTGCTCGAACTGTATTTCGGACTCAAACTCGACAAAAAGCACCAACGTGCCGACTGGAGCATGCGTCCACTCACCGCGGACATGCTGGACTACGCCGCGCAGGACACCAGGCATCTGCTCGGCTTGCGCGACAAGTTGCGCGCGGCGCTTGAAGCAAAGGGTCGGCTGCACTGGGCGCAGGAAGAGTTTCTGAAAGCAGAAGGCACGCAGTGGGAAGCCGAGGAACCCGACACCAGTTTCTATCGCATCAAGGGTGCCCGCGACCTGACGCGCCGCGAGTTAGCACGCCTGCGCGAACTCGTGCGCTGGCGCGACGGTATCGCCGCTGAGCTCGATCGCGCGACCTTTCGCGTGGCTGGCAACGAGGTGTTGTTTGAGCTGGTGCGACTGGCACCGACCACACGCGAAAGTCTGTTTGCGGTGAAGGGTTTTCCTCGCGGGATGACAGATGCCCGGGCGGCTGGAGCGCTGGAAGCGATCGCGAGGGGGAATGCGGTACCCGAGGCCGACCTGCCGCGCTTTCCCAAATCGGCGCGTTGGGATCGTGATCCAGATTTTGACGAGCGCGTGGCCAAGTTGAAGACGTTCCGCGACCGGATGGCGACGGATCTCGATATGGATCCCGGGGTGCTCTGTTCCCGCGACCGCATGGAAGCCGCTGCCCGTCGCAATCCCAAGCACGCGGACGAACTGCTGGAAGTACCCGAGCTGCGGCGCTGGCAGGTGGAGGTGCTGGGAGAAGGATTCGTGCGGGCGCTGGGCAACGGCACCGCGCCCGAGCCAAAGCGCGGCTCTACCACTGAATCGCCGTACAAGCTCGACACCTAATCGCTCCTTCGCTGGCCCTTGAGTCTCCGGCGACGACTAGGTCCAAGTAATTCCCGCCGCCGAGCGAAGCGAGCAATTGGCGGCTTCCTTAACCGTGGCGTCCGCAGCAACGCTCGTTAGACGCTTGATTCACCACCACGATCGGAAACATGTGCTTCGATTCTATTCCGCATCCAATCACCAAAAACGCACGGCTTCCACCCAGAACCGACTTTAGTCGCCAGGTCAGTCAGAAAGCTGACGCTGCTGCCCGCTGCACTGCCGACGGCGGCGCCAACTGCTGCACCAATCGGACCAGCAAGTTGAACTCCGGCTGCTCCACCGATTGCTGAGCCTCCGACTAAACCAAAGAAATTGCCGTCTTACGCGTTTGTCCGAGCAATTTCGATTCTTTGGCAACTTCGTGATGGTATGCAATCATCGCATCGCTATCTCGATCGGCCGATGACTGGAGCCATGTTCGAAATCGACCTGCCTTTGCGCGCATTTCAAGTATGTCCCCGAGATTCAGAACTCCATCGTGGACCAGCGTTCGAACGTCGGGAAACTCGACGCGCTGCTTCAGTCCCACGACAATCTCACCAACGCGAGCGGGAGTCCTAACGGTCTCGTACAACTTGTCGCCAACCAAACAAGCCATCGGTGCCCCAAGGAATAGGTCACATCCGCGCTCGGCAGCGGACCATAGCAAGCGATTGCATACCGCTCCACCCGTCAGGGGAGTGGCCAGGTGAAATCCTAACTTTGGTCCTGCGAGTCGAGCCAGCTCTTGAAAGTTGATATTCCAAGTAATGTTTGTGCGCCCGTCGTTTTGATTGGTCGTGATTGATGCAGAAACCTCAGGAGGTCGGCCTAACGATTGAAACTTGTAGAGTTCGTCAACGAACGCCTGGACAACAATTGCATTGCGTCGATGGTCATTGTTGTCGAGTCGTGCGTTCTCGATTGCGGGGCCAAAGTCGTCGGCCTTAACCTCAATAACTCTACCCGCAAATGCCGCGTACATCCGTTTACGACGTCGAACATTAGGCACTGCATCTTCGACATCTCGATGGTAGAGAAATCGCCGTGGGAACGTGCCATACGATGCCTGTATCGGATCCTGGATGTTCATCAGCACATAGGTGCCGTCCTTCTGAATCGGGGCAGTGTGGAACGAATAGTCGTACATAGTTATTGCGCCGCTTGACACCAGCTCCAAAAACTGGTCGAAATGGCCCGAGCGAGTGGCCCATACCAGCAGCGCTGCGAACTGTGGTTGCGTCGTAACGTGCAAGAACACTGAGTCATAGTACAGCAAAGCTTCACACAACAGGCCCAAATCGACGGGGATGCCCCTCGCCATGAGCCGCGGCGAATTGTAGCACCACGTCTCGATCGGGACTAGAGCGGTTGCATGTGAATTCATTGTTAGTGATCGCAAGGGTGTCTAACGCAGAGTTCTTCAGCAAACGCTCTCACAAAATGGTCGTGAGTGGCGCCGCGCCACCAGCTGCAAGCATCGTTAGGCGACGAGGCGGTCATACTCCGCGTGCGACCCGATCCAGAACCAGAGCACCCCATCGGGCGCGTCAACGCCGAGTGCGCGATAGTGCAGGCCGACGTGAATGAAATCGATTGACACGCTTGAATCGCAACGACGAATGGCGCGGGTCAGCCTTGAGTAACGCGAACTTCTCGTCGGCCAGCGCTTGCACTTCTGCGGGCAGCGCCTCGTAGCATCGCCAAAAACTCGGCGCCGCGTGATGAATCAAAGCGCGCGGGAACGACCGGCGCGATGGTCCGCAAGGGCCGCCTCCGCGAGCCGGTCCAGCTGACCAGCGGTTGCATCGACTTCTATCTGTCGGTCCCATGCGGCGGCATCAAACTCGGCGAACCACTCGCGGAACCTCGCCAGCTCCTCAGCCGTCAATTCACGAACGTTGCGTTCCAGCTGCTCCACCTTGGTCATCGCGATTCTCCTCCGATAGTCGGAATATATCGACCACCTCTGGGTTCGGCTAACGCAGCGTTCCGCAGCAAACGCTCTCTACAAATGGTGGCGAACGGCGAGGCGGACGACGTCGGTTTTCATTTGCACATTTTGAAGATGTCCTCTCAGTCGCTCGGTACGCTACAGATTCGGCGGGCGCGCTGCCGCCAGACTTGGGCGCGGCGTCGCTAGCGTGTCACCGACCGCGATGCTCATCAAGTCCGCGCCGAGCAGCAGGGGCCCGCGATATGTTCGTCGCGTGCGCGGCACGATGTCCGCTTCATCCGCACCGCCGAACACCACCACGTGTGCGTACACAGCCAACGCAGGGTGCACCTGGCGAAACACCGACGCGGCCTGTTCCGGTGTTGTGTGGGATACGAACGCCCGGTAAAAAGCCGCCGACGAGTCGACGTTGAGCGGTGCGAGTGCGACTTCGTGTACGAGCAGGTCCGCACCGCGTGCCGCGTTGATCAGTGCGGGTGCGTAGCGCGTGTCACCAGACAGCACGAGCACGCGCCCCGCGTATTCAACGCGATACCCAAACGCCGGGGCGATGGGCGCGTGATCAACGGCGATGGCGACGACGCGTACGCCGCCCCGATCATACACGACGCCCGACGTGACATCGTGCGCGTCTAACCGCCCTCCGTCTGCACTTTGTCGCCCGTTGCCAATGCGCAGCCCAATGTCAAACGCGAACGCTTCCGTGAGATGCGTTGCCATGGCAGTGGTCCCGGCGGGTCCAAAGAGCGGCCATGGCGTCACCCGACGGTCGAGAATCCATCCCGACAGCCATAGATCGGGCAGTCCGACCACATGGTCGGAATGGAGGTGCGTGAGGAACACAGCATCAATGCGCGCGAAGGACACGCCCAATTGTCCGAGCCGTTGGGCGGCACCGCGCCCCACGTCGAACACCAATGTCAGCCCGCCAACCTCGACCAGCGTACTCGGACCGAAGCGCGTGACGCTCATTGGCGGCGCGCCGGTGCCAAGCAGCGTCACGCGGAACTCCGTAGGCAGCATCTGCGCGCCGAGTGGTACCGCGCTGAGGGCCATGGCGAAAGCGACGGCGAGGGCAGAGCGTGAAAGTCGCATGAACCTCTGACAATACGGAGCTGACAATGCGGGCGTGCGAAAGCCGCACGGGCCATCCGGCATACGATGATGCGAAGCCGCGAGCGGTGGTGCAAGCAGGGTCGACCGACTCGCCGTGCAGTCATCGGCGAGCCTACTGCCGAACCCCCGCAGCGCTGGCCGTGTTGTTAGCGCGCCACAAATACCTGCACCTGTGGCGCCCTTGCTACGAACGTCGAACACAACGGCTCGCGCTGCAGGTTGTGACTGAGTATTGTATGTCGCTGTAAGTATATGAAAAGTAACTGTTTAACATGACGGACTCTACCATAAATCAATCATCGACGCTGGCGAACACAGCGGCACGGCGAATGCCCTAGACTGGTAGCCTCGGTTGATCACGGTCGATCCCCCTCTGTCTCAAAGCCGCCCGAAGATGACACAGACCGCCAGCGCACAATCGTCGACCTCACCTGCACGAGTCTTCGTCGAGTACTTCGGCCTCGCCGCCGTTGTCACTGCGGCCGACCTGCTGTCCAAATACGCGGTGGTGGCGATGCTCGGCGTCGGGGGGACGGTGCCGCTATTCAACCGACTGTCCCTGCTGGTGACTTTCAACAAAGGCGTGGTTGGCGGCGCGACGATCGGCGCCTACACCTTGCCGCTCAATGTGCTGGTCACCACGGTCGCGGTCTTGCTCATTTCCTTCATCGTCCAGCAACTTGCCGCGGTCGACCCGCGAGCGACGCGG
>JANMKU010000267.1:0-13712 GCA_031372205.1 Gemmatimonadaceae bacterium
GTGATGCGCTCGGCCACGGCATTTTCAACGGAGGACATCCAGTCAAGCTGCGCCCCGCGTAGACCGTGCGGAAGAGTGGGACCCGGTTAGGGTTAACCGTATTGCATCCCGGCAAACGGCCCGGCATGGGTGGAACGGCGACGGGAGCGTGCGGATGGCAACAGTCACACCAAACGTGCGCGGCTCAGAGCAACCGTCGTGCGGCTGCTCCGAGCCGGGCGCGCCGAACGCGTCCACCTGCTACTGCGGCGTTGATGATCTGATGCGCGTGATCCGTCGTCGCTACTCACTGGTGGTCATGAACGCCATTCACGGACGCGGACGGGTTCGCTATCACGACATCGCGGCGCTATTGCCCGCCGTCAGCAGCTCGACGCTCTCGGAAACACTGCGCGCCTTGGAGGCGACGCACCTTCTCGATCGGACGCAGGAGGCGGCGGAGCGTCCGTACATGGTGTATTCGCTCACCACAGCCGGCGTCACGCTGCTCCAACGGCTGCGCCAGCTGCTCGGCGACGTGGAATAGCCTTCGAGTGGCACTTCGGTCAACCGAAGCGCATTTGCGTGTGGCGGTGCAAAGACATACCGTCGGCTGGTGACTTGGCGCTTTCGCAGGTCGCGGTCGGCTTCAGGTGGCCAAAGATGCTCGTGCGCCGCGTGATCGAGGTGGAGGGTACCGTGCAAGGCGTCGGGTTTCGGCCCTACGTGCACCGTCTCGCGACGGCGCGGCAGTTGCACGGCTCGGTGCGCAATGACGCCGCCCGCGTCATCATTGATATCGAGGGCGAGCTCGCGCCGATCACGGCCTTTTGTCACGATCTCACCGTAGCGCCGCCGCCATTGTCGACGATTGCCCGCCTGCACGTCGCGCCTGCGGCACCCATGCGTCGCACCGCGTTTCGCATCCTGCCAAGTGCACACGAGCCAGGCGTTCTTGGCGTAAGCGCTGTACCGCCAGACGTCGCGACATGCGATGCCTGCGTGGATGAGCTCTTCGATCCGGCCAACCGACGCTATGGACACGCGTTCATTGCATGTACCGATTGTGGGCCGCGCTACACCGGAGTGTTCGGCGTGCCGTATGATCGGGAACGCACACATATGGCGCCGTACGCAATGTGCGCTGTCTGTCGTGCGGAGTATGACAATGCGTCGAACCGTCGCTTTCACGCCGAGTCCATCGCGTGTCCCGATTGCGGCCCTGTACTGGTGGCCCGGCGCACGAACGGCACGATCACTCACGACGCGCATGGCTCGACGGCGGTCGCGCGTGCCGCCGCGACGATACGCGCCGGTGGCATTGTCGCCGTGAAGGCGCTCGGCGGCTTTCATCTCGCTTGCAGCGCTACCGACAGCGTCGCTGTTGAACGACTGCGCATGCGCAAGCACCGCCTGGCGAAACCGTTCGCAGTGATGGTGCGTGATGTCGCAAGCGCGCAGGCCCTGTGCGAGATCTCTCAAGTTGAGCTGACCGCGTTGACCTCATCGGCGCGTCCGGTGGTGTTGCTGGTCGCGCGTGCGCACTCGCACATTGCCGCGTCGGTCGCTCCGCATGTCGGAACGCTCGGTGTGATGTTGCCGTCGACGCCGCTGCATCACCTCCTGCTCGCGGCGGTTGACGGGCCCGTGGTGATGACGAGCGGCAACCGGAGCGATGAGCCCGTGATCATCACGGACGGCGAGGCGGACAGAGCGCTGGGTGATGTGGCCGACCTCTTCCTCACACACGATCGCGCGATTGCGGCACGCTGTGATGACAGCGTGGTGCGTGCCATTGACGGCGCCGTTCGCACCGTGCGTCGCGCGCGCGGCTACGCGCCCGACACCGTGACCCTGCCATTCCCAGCGCCGGTGTGCGTGCTGGCCGTTGGCGGTCACCTCAAGAACACGGTGTGCGTCGCCTACGGTCGATTCGCGCACCTGTCTGCGCACCTTGGTGACCTTGGCAGTCACGCCGCGCGGAAGGCGCAACGCATGGCGATCGACGGCATTTCGCGACTGGTTGGCGTGACACCCAGTGTCATCGCGCACGATGTGCACCCTGAGTACGCGTCGACGCATCTCGCCGAAGTGCTTGCCTTGGAGATCGCGGCACGCGAGGGCACAATCCAGCGCGTAGCCGTACAGCACCATCACGCGCATGTCGCAGCATGCGTCGCGGAATACGGGATACGGCAACCGGTCATTGGCGTAGTGTTCGACGGTGCAGGGCTCGGCACCGACGGTGCGATCTGGGGTGGCGAGTTTCTCATCGTCGACGGCGCGCGCTTCAGTCGACGCGGACACCTCGCGTATGTACCGCTTCCCGGCGGTGACGCTGCCGCGCGCACGCCATGGCGTTCCGCCGCCGCCCACGTGTCACGTGCAGGTCTCAGCAACGCAGCGGCCGCACGCGCACGCCCCACATCTATAGGAACGAGCGACTGGCGCTTGGTGCAACAGATTCTCTCGGGCACCGCGCACGCGCCGCTCACGTCGAGCGTTGGGCGATTGTTCGACGCCGTTGCCTCGCTCACGGGCGTGTGTCACGTGTCGCGATTTGAGGGCGAAGCCGCCATGGCGCTGGAAGCGGTGGCCGGATCTCGCGACGCATCAGCATATCCGGTGCATCTAAGCAATGACGATTGTTTCACCGTCAGCTCGGAGAGCATCATCGCCGCAGTGCTTCAGGACGCAACGCGCGGACGCAGTGTCGCCGACATCGCCGCCGCCTTTCACGCGTCGCTGACCGACCTGATCGTGCTCGGCGCTGAGCGCATACGGGAAAGCACGGGAATCACGACGGTCGTGCTGTCAGGTGGCGTGTTCGCGAACGCGCGGTTGTCTGCGACCACAGAGATCGCGCTACGGCACCGCAAGTTTCGCGTATGCACGCCGCAGCGGGTGCCCTGCAATGACGGCGGCCTCGCGCTCGGGCAGGCCTACGTGGCGGCATGTGCACTCCAGGAGGAGCCATGTGCCTAGGAGTGCCGGGACAAATCGTCGAGTTCCTTGAGCCCACGCACCACTTGGCCAAGGCGGAGATCTCGGGAGTGCGTCGCGCCATCAACGTTGGCTTGTTGATCCCCGACGGTCTCGACATTGGCGATTGGGTGCTGATTCACGTGGGTTTTGCCTTAAGCAAGATCGACGAAGAGGAAGCACGACGTACGCTGGAGTTCCTTGAGCAACTCGGTTCCGATTTTGCCGAGGAGATGGTGCTCATTGAGCGGAGTGATATCGAGTGACGGCGTTCGCGCTGCCGGGACCTGTGCAGTCCGCGTCACGCACCGCGGCGGCGCAACGCGTGGCCACCACGAACGACGTCACCACGAAGTTCTTTGGCGAGCACGCCGACGCGATCGCGCAGACGTGTCAGGCCATGGCGGCCCGATTCGAGCGCGGCGGACGACTGTTGGTGTGTGGTGATGACACGCAGTCGAGCGACGTGGCGCACGTGGTCGTAGAGTTTATGCATCCCGTGGTCGTTGGCAAACGGGCGTTACCGGCACTGTCATTGCCGGGTATCGCGAGCGGTGCGGCACATCGTGCACTGGCCGCTGCTGGTCGCGAGCACGACATGCTGATGGTGTTCACCGCACAAATGTTTGATGGTCCAGCGGAGGCGCTCCTCGCAGCGGGCCGGGCGATGGGGGTGCTCACCATCGTGCTCACGGGCGGTGGTGGGCGCACGATGGCGCGCACCACCCACCCGCATACGTTCGTTGTGCCGTCGCCGGACGCGTGCATCGTGCAGGAAACGCACGAAATGTTGTATCACGTGCTTTGGGAGCTTGTCCACGTGTTTTTCGATCATCGCACGTTGGGTTCGGCGCATGATGCCTGAACGGTGCGACGTGGAGCACGAGCGCTGCCAGCTTTGTGGCGATGATGCCGTCGTCGGGACGGTGACGCACGTCGATACCGTCCGCCGGACGGCCTCGGTCGCCTTTGCCGATACATCTGTGGACGTGGCGCTCGATTTCGTCGACGCGGGCGTTGGTGATCGCGTGCTTGTGCACATGGGATTCGCCATTGAACGACTGGTACCGACATGAGCGGTGACCGAGACTATGGGCGCGATCTCTACCCGTTTTTGTATGCACCGCAAGCGCCGACTGCGCAGTCGACCGCGGCGCTGCTGGCGTCGGTGCGCGCTTCGACGCTCGCCAAGTGTTCCGAGCTTGTCGCGCTTCGTTGCGAGCTCCTGATGGAGTACGAAGCGGACCTGGAGCGCGCGGCCCTCATGATGGCTGACCGATTCACCCGGGGCGGGAAACTGCTGGCGTTCGGCAACGGCGGAAGCGCCACCGATGCTGATGATGCGGCGATGGACTGTATGACACCACCAGTGAGCCACTGGCGTACGCTACCCGCGTGGTCGCTGCCCGCCGAGAGTGCGACGGTCACGGCCCTCGCCAATGATGTGGGCCTCGATCACGTGTACACTCGGCAGCTTGCCGCCCTTGGGGAGCGCAACGACATCGCGCTTGGCTTTTCAACCAGCGGCACGTCTTCCAACATCGTCGCCGCGTTTGCGCAAGCGCGGCAGCGTGGCATGCTGACAATCGCCTTGACGGGGTACGACGGTGGCGCGGTGTCGCGCGGCGGCAACGCTGACTTCTGTTTCATTGCCCGACGGGAATTTGTGCCGCGCATTCAGGAAGGACACGCGACACTCTGGCACACGCTCCTTGAGTTGCTGCAGGAACAGTTGGCGTTCGGCGACCGGAGTGCTGTATGAGCATGCGATTCGTGGACGAGTATCGCGAGCCCGGCGGCATTGCGAAGTTGAGCGCCGAGATTGAACGCCTGGCGCAGGGCAAGCGCGTGAAGCTGATGGAAGTCTGCGGCGGGCACACGCACGCCATTTACAAGCACGGCCTGCAAGATTTGTTGCCGGAGAACGTAGAGTTGGTGCACGGCCCGGGGTGTCCGGTCTGCGTGATCCCCATGGGGCGTATCGACGACGCGATTGCCATCGCGCACCTACCGGGTGTCATCTTCGCGACGTACGGCGACATGATGCGCGTGCCGAGTTCGACGGGGAGCCTGATCGACGCCAAGGCGGACGGCGCCGACGTGCGCTTCATCTACTCGCCCCTCGACGCGCTCACGTTGGCGCGCAAGAATCCGGACCGCGAGGTGGTGTTCTTCGCCGTTGGCTTTGAGACCACCGCACCGTCAACGGCAGCGACGCTGCTGCGCGCGCGCGATGAAGGGCTCAAGAACTTTTCTGTCTTCTGCAACCACGTCACCATCATCCCCGCAATCAAGGCCATTCTCGATTCGCCGGGCATGTCGCTCCAGGGATTTGTTGGCCCGGGGCACGTGGCGACCATCATTGGGGTGCGGCCGTTCGCCTTCATCCCCGAACAGTACGGGTTGCCGATCGTCATCACCGGGTTCGAGCCGTCAGATATCCTGCAGTCGGTGGTGATGATCTTGCGGCAACTCGCCGATGGAGCGCCGCGTGTGGAGAACCAGTACGCGCGCGTGGTGCGCGACGACGGCAATCGCCGAGCGATGGAAATGCTGTCGGAGACGATGCAGCTCCGCCCGTTCTTTGAGTGGCGCGGCCTGGGATTCATCTCGCACAGTGCACTGGCACTGCGACCGGAGTTTGCGGCGTTTGATGCCGAAGCGCGCTTTCCTGTGCCCAACGTGCGGGTCACCGATCCCAAAGCGTGTCAGTGTGGCGAGGTGTTGAAGGGCGCGATCAAGCCGTGGCAGTGCAAAGTGTTTGGCAGTGCGTGCACGCCGGAAACGCCGATCGGTTCGTGTATGGTGTCGCCTGAAGGCGCGTGCGCCGCCTACTATAACTACGGGCGCTATTCGCTGATGCGTCGCGGTGCGGAATCCACGCATGGAGAAGTGGCGCAGGGCGCGAGTGTGCCATGACGAACGGTGGACGCATCGAACTGTCGCTGCCGGTGCAGCTCGACCGCATGGAACGCGCGCGTGTGGTGCGTGATGCTGCACCGAGGTTGCGCGATGCGCATATCACACTCAGCCATGGCAGTGGGGGCAAGTCGAGTCGGGCCCTGCTCGACTCGCTGATTCTGCCGGCGTTTGGCAATGCGTTGCTGGATGGCAGCGCCGACAGCGCACTGTTACAGATGCCGCTCGCGCGTGGGCGCGTGGCCTTTACGACCGACAGCTATGTCGTCAGTCCGTTGTTCTTTCCGGGCGGTGACATCGGTATGCTGGCCGTGAATGGCACGATTAACGATCTGGCAATGTCTGGTGCACGGCCGGTCGCGCTGTCGGTGGGGTTCATTCTCGAAGAAGGGCTTGATATGGCGATCTTGCGTCGCGTCATCGCGTCGATGGCGGAGGCCGCAACGAGGGCAGGCGTACCGATCGTTACTGGCGATACCAAGGTGGTGCAACGCGGGAAGGCTGACGGTCTGTTCGTCAACACGAGTGGCGTGGGCGCTGTGCCCGAGCAGTGTCACTTGGCGATGGACGGCGTGCAGCCGGGCGATGTGGTGCTGGTGAGTGGATTCATCGGCGACCACGGCATGGCGGTCATGCTCGCCCGCGAAGCGCTGGAGCTTGACGCCGACATCGAAACGGACAGCGCGCCGTTGCACGAACTGGTTGCGGCGCTCTTGGAAGCGGCGCCGGATACACGCACGTTGAAAGACCCGACGCGAGGTGGTGTGGCCAGTGCGCTGAACGAAATTGCCGCGCGCACGAAGCTCGCGATCCGCATCGATGAAGAGCGCGTGCCGGTGCGCATCGCGGTGCGCGGAGCCTGTGAGATCCTTGGCCTCGAGCCTCTGCATATTGCGAACGAAGGCAAACTGGTCGCCATCGTCCCGCGCGAGCAGGCGGAGGCTGCATTGCGCGCCCTCCGCAATCATCCGTTTGGCGCCGATGCCGCCATTGTCGGGGACGTGCTGCCGGAACCCCAGGGGATGGTGTTGTTGCGCACGGGCATCGGTGGTTCGCGCGTGTTGGACATGTTGGTGGGAGATCCATTGCCACGCATCTGTTAGCGCATCTGTTCGGGCATTCGCAGGCGACGCACACGTCACCGAGGACTGGAGTCCATGGCAACCGCGACAATCGAGACGGGCACAGCGCGACCTGAGCAATTGCAACTCGGTCCGCTCAAAATCATCCATGTGTTCTGGATGGCGGGCATGAGCTGCGATGGCTGCACAATCGCGGTGGCTGGAGCAACCAATCCCGGCATAGAGGGACTGCTGAACGGTACCGTACCGGCGATGCCGAAAGTGTTGTTGCATCATCCGGTGTTGTCGGTTGAAGCCGGCACCGAGTTCATGGAGACATTCAAGCAGGCCCAGAATGGCACCCTCGGCGATCCGTACGTCGTGGTGTTTGAAGGTTCTGTGCCGGATGAGCGGATCGCCGCGCGAACTGGTGGCTACTGGTCGGCGATGGGTTCAGAACTCATGCCCGGTGAGCCGGAAGGTGGCGCATCGCGCATGGTGCCGACGGCAGAGTGGCTCAGTCGTCTCGCGCCGGGCGCTGCGGCAACGATCGCGATGGGCACGTGTGCCACGTGGGGCGGTATTCCGTCGGCTGAAGGCAATCCCACAAACGCCATGAGCGTGATGGATTTCTTGGGCAAGTCGTATCGCAGTGCGTTTGGTCTACCGGTCATCAACATTCCCGGATGCGCGCCGCAAGGTGACAATTTCACCGAAACGGTCTTCGCGATTTTGCTGTTTTTGCAAGGGCTAGGCCCCTTGCCGGCATTCGACGAACTCGGACGTCCGTCGTGGCTCTTTGGCGAGACAGTGCATCGCGGATGCACGCGCGCCGGCTACTACGAAGAAGGTGTGTTCGCCAAAGACTATGGCGATCCGGAATGTCTGGTGGAAATCGGATGCTGGGGGCCGGTGGTGAATTGCAACATCGTCAAGCGTGGCGCGATCAATCATATGGGTGGCTGTATGGAGGCGGGTGGTGTGTGCATCGCCTGCACGATGCCCGGCTTCCCCGACAAGTTCTCACCGTTCTACAAAGCACCGCCGGGCGGCATCGTCTCCACCGCGATGTCGCAAGGTGTTGGCGGCGTGATTCGTCGGTTGCGTAGACTGAGCAATCGGCATGCGAGCCGCGAGCATCGGTGGGATGTGAACAACGAAGTGCCGAGTGGCTGGGCGCATGTTCCCGGCTCGACGATGGGCCTCAAAGTGATGGAATTGTTCTATCAGAAGTGGCAGCACTGGGGCGCGCGCCAACCCGGACGTCGCGCGGGCGAGGAGGCGTGGCTCTGGGGTGCAACGCGGCCCGGTAAACCCAGCGACTACAACGACAGCAGTGTATCGGAGGGCAAATGACAGACACGGAACTGTGGTCCGCGTGGCGCCTCTGGATGGCAGTTGCCACCACCGTGATTCTGGTTGCCGCCGTGCTGCTGATCGCCATCTGGCAGACGGCGCGCGGCATTTATCGCGAAGCAGTGCGCGCCTTGGCGGCGGCCGAAAAGATTCGCGACAACACCAATCCCATCTGGGCTCTCAAGACCACCAACGAAGTGGCCACCACGATGCTGGCCACTGTGCAGCACATCGAGCAGAACGGCGGTGCACTCGCCGCAGCGCTCGAATCCCACGCCGGCGCCCACTAACCCCTCCCTCCTATGCAATCGACACTCTCGATGCCTACTGCGGACACGATCCAATCGGTATGGACGGTTTCGCTCGTGGTGTTCGTCGTCGTGCTGGTCGTCGTGGCGACGTTGCTCACACTGATTCTTCGCACGTCGCGCGATATCAAGGCTGGCGTCGCCATCATCTGGAACGTGGGTCAACGCGTTGCCAATAACACCATTCAGCTTTCGTTGTTAGCGAAAACGAACGCTGCATCACAGTTGATTCTGACGTCGGCCGTCGGGGTGATCGGTGCCACCGGAGCAATTGCGGAACACGCCGAATCGTGCGCGGGCTGCCCAGCCTGCGTGCTCGGCGCGAGGTGGCAACGATGAACGCCTTCACCTGGCTTATGCTGCTCTCGGTGCTCGGCGCCGCGGCATTGTTCATCGCGCTGGCCATGTACTTGTTCGCGATTGCTGGGCAGCTCGAGAAAATTGGAGGTGAAGAGAAGGGATACGGCGTCGCGGCGAGCTACCTCTCGAAGATTCGCATGGGGCTGCGGGCGATCGAGGTGGAGACCGGGATGATCGCGCCACAGGTGACACAGCTCAATACGACACTCACCAGCGTGCGCGATGGGCTCGTGGTCGTCGACAACAATTTGGGCGCGCTCATTGCGGCCGTGTCGCGGCAGGTGGTGCCATGAGCGACGCACTTATGCCGCCGGCCGTGTCTGTCATCTGGTGGGCGGGGCTGATCCTGACGCTCGTGGTGTTCGTGCCACTCTCAGTGTACTTGCTGCATCGCACGTTTATCGCGTCACGATCGATTCGACGTTACGCCGATGACGCACTCGCCGCGGCCGCTGGCATCGCGGGCAACACGAAGTACATCCCCGCACTCGACAGCACGATCGCTGTGGGGAGTGCGATGGTTGGTGTGGCTGGACAGATCAGTGCCAAGCTCGACACGGCAGCAACCGTGCTTGGTCAACGAACGGCGTGAGGACACCAGGATGCTCCAGACACTCACCTTGATCACTGTGGCACTCGTTGTCGTGGCGCTCGCCGGCTATCTCATCGCCATCGTGATGCAACTGGCCGCTGCGCAAAAAAGCATCGCTGCTATTGCGGACGGACTCGAGATCGTTGCCGGGCACACGGCCCCTTTGCCAGAGAAACTCACCACGATCAACGGCGCACTTGTACAGTTGCTTGCCGGCCTGACCACCGCCGACGGCCATCTCGGTCGCGTCGCCACCATCTTCAAACTCGGCTAGCCCATGTGCTTCAAGAATCTTCCCATCGAGTTCGACTCGCAGGGGAAAGCATTTCTCCGAGACGGCGCGTCCAATCCGTACAGCACCGCCGTTGCAGGCCCGCCGGGCGTCCCGAAGCAATTGGACCACGACAAGGTGCTCGAGTTGGTGAAGCGCAACGGGCACATCAAGGATGTGGACTATGATCCTGTCACGCGCGTGGCAGGCGCACTCGCCTTTCACACGGTCACCGACGTGCGCGAGCGCAAAGTCCTCGAAGCCAGGTCGGTCGCGACGCTCTTTCGCGGCTACGAAGTCATCATGATTGGGCGCGATCCGCGCGACGCCATTTATATCACCAGTCGAGCCTGTGGTGTGTGTGGTGGCGTGCACTCCACCTGTTCGGCGCTCGCCATCGAGATGGCCATTGGGTGTCAACCGCCACCGCTCGGCGTCCTCATTCGCAACCTCGCGCTCGCGCTCGAGTTTCTCTACGATCATCCGCTGCATTTGCATTTGCTGGCCGGCCCCGACTATTCGGCGGCGATGGTTGAGGGTACCAATCCGGGCTTACTCGATCGTGCGCGTACTACACCGGCCAAGCATGCCGACGTACATGGCTATCGCACGATGTTTGACCTGATGACGGACCTCAATCCGCTGAGCGGTAACCTGTACCTCGAAGCACTCGGGATGACGCGCGTGGCGCGCGAAGCGTACGTCCTCATTTGCGGCAAATACCCACACCCGCAAACCATTGTACCTGGTGGCATGAGCTCGACGATCAACCTGACCGTGATGAACGAGATGTACGTGCGCATGAGTCAGTTCTTTGACTACGGCAAGAAGATTGCACGTATCTGGGATGACATCACGGCGTTTTTCTACGAGGCGGATCCCAAGTACAAGCTGGTGGGGTCACGACGCGCCAACATGCTGGATACCGGCATTTTTGACGTGCCCGAGGCGTATGACACCACCTACAAGAACTGCACGACATGGGGCGATCAGCGGTGGGCCACACCGGGTGCGATCGTCGATGGTGAGTTGGTCACCACCGATTTGCAGAAGATCAACATGGGGCTCGAAGAGTTCGTCGAGCATTCGTACTACGACGAGTGGACGGGGAGCGGACAGACATCTCACTTTCCCACCGATCCGTCCGGACATCCCCTGTCACCGTATCACCCGTGGAACAAGATCACCAAGCCCAAACCTGGCGCACAGAGTTGGAAGGAGAAGTACACGTGGGACACGGCGCCGCGCTGGGACCGGCTGGGCATGGAAGCCGGGTGCTATGCGCGCATGTGGAACACGGCGGTCGCCAAAAAACTGCCGGACAATCCGTTCATTGAGGCCACGGGGCACTCGCTCAAGATACGATTACCACGCGGCAAACTTCCCGAGACAGAAATCGAGTGGCATGTACCGGATGTCTGGAACGCGTTCGAGCGCAATCGGTCGCGGGCCTATTGCGTTGGCTATACGGCCATGATCGCGATGAACAACTGGATGGCTGCGATGGAGCGTCTTAAGGACGGCGACACAAAAACGTCGACCAAGTTTGAGATGCCCAAACGTGGGGAGCAGATGGGCGTGGGGTTTTGGGGCGCGGGGCGCGGATACCTCACGCATCATCTCGTGCTCGACCGCGGCGCGGTATCCAACTATCAAATCGTCACGCCATCAACATGGAACGCGTCGCCGACTGATCGCTGGGGGCAACCCGGTCCGTACGAAGAAGCCGTGATGAACACGCCACTGCTCGAGGAGTCCACCGATCCCGGGAAATTCCGCGGGATCGACATTCTGCGCGCCATTCGGAGCTTCGATCCGTGTATGCCATGCACGACGCATATTCAGTCGGAGGCGGGGATGATCACGCGCGAAGTGAACACCTGTGCATGTGGGCTCGACGACTAGCCGGATGACCAGCACCGACATGCACAGCACGCCACGGACTGCGCCACACGCGATGCGCGTCGTGATCGGTGGCGTGGGATATCGCAATTTGCGCGATCATTCGCTCGGCATCGTCATGAGTGACGAGCTTGAGGCGTTGGCACAGCCGCCGGCGCTCTTGGTTGAAGACCTGTGCTACGGACCGGTAGCGGTGGCGCAGTGGTTTCTCGACGAAGCCATTACGTCGCCGATTACCCGCGCGGTATTCATCACGGCCATTAGCCGGGACGATGGTCGCCCACCGGGCACGATCTGCGCCTATCGGTGGGATCACGCGCTACCGCCGCCAGACGAAATTCAACGGTGTGTCGTGGACGCGGTGACGGGCGTCATCTTGCTCGATAACACGCTCATCGTGGTGGAGTGGATGCAGGCACTGCCGAGCGAAACCATCGTCATTGAAGTGGAACCGCTCGACCATGCCTTTGGGGACGAACTGAGTGCCGACGTTGCCGCGGCGTACGCGGAGGTGCGGCGCACGGCACTCCACGTAGCGAGAGATCGTGATGCAGGGCTGGCGCTGCCAGTGCGCCCCCTCGGTGGCGGATGGACTGCGATGCCGCACATCGCGTCGAGCCATTAGTGTCTCAGCACCACGCGACCGACGCGACACACGGGGTGCATGACGACGAGGCAGGTCGTGCACCCTCGGATGTGTTGCTCGAAGCAGAGGCCATCATCGAGCGGCTCATGGCGCACGCAGATCCAACGGTTGGCGCAAGCGTTGCCCAACTGCTGGAACGCATCGACGCCGTGCATCGGACGGCGCTCACGCACCTGATGGGCGCTATTCAGTCGATGGCCGGTGATGCCTTTATCAATCGCCTCACGGGCGACGCCGCGATTCGCTTGTTGCTCATGTCGTACGACCTGCTGGCGGTCGATCGGCGGACGCTTGCCGAAGAAGCGCTGGACGCTGTACGCAAGCATCTGCATGCCCACGGGATCGACGTCGAACTCGTCGACGTGCTAGGTGGGGTTATCGCGGTGCGTATCCATGGTATCGATCCCGCACACGCGACGTATGCCGGCGTCGTACAGGACATCAGCGAGGCACTCCGCGTCGGCCTGCTCGGCTTCCAGGAACTTGAAGTGCGCAGCGGCAAAGGTGCCCGGCCGGTGTCGGCGGAGTCGCAATTCTTCCCGATTGCGTCCCTGCAACGTGCATTTCGGCCGGTGTACCGCGATGTGTGTCCCGCAAGCGACATTGCATTGGACAGCACGCGTGGCGTGACCGTCGATGGCGAGCCGGTGCTGTTGGTGCGCGTGGCCGATGAATACTTCGCGCTGCGCAACGCCTGTGGTGAGAGCCCGCTGCCGCTCGACTATAGCACACTCGCTGGCTTCGAGCTCACATGCAGCTGGCACGGCTGTGTGTATGATGTCCGCACCGGTCATCGGCTGGATCGCCCTGACGATGCGCGCGCCGATGCCATCAGTGTGTTGCCGGTGCGTGTACACGACGCCATGATCCAAGTGGTCGTGGGTACGACGCAGGCCACGCCAGCAGGCGTGCAGACATGACGCGCATCCTCGTGGCAGGCTTTGGGAACGTGTTGCGTGGTGACGACGGGTTTGGTGTGGTGGTGCTGCAACGCTTGGCCGAACGTGGTGCAGCCAGTGATGCGGTGGAGCTGCTTGATGTGGGTACCGGTGGCATTCGGTTGGCGCAAGAACTCGTGACCCCCTACGACAGACTCATCATCATCGACGCGACGACCCGCGGCGGAGCTCCAGGTTCGGTGTACACGCTGGTTATCGACGGTGTACGACGCACACAGGACATCGACATGCACACCACCGTGCCGTCACGCGCGCTGGAAGTGGCGCAGGCCCTCGGCCCACTGCCTCGCGAGATCTACATGGTTGGTTGCGAACCCGCCATCGTTGACGAGTGGACGATGGAGTTGAGCCCCGCTGTTGCCGGTGCGGTGGAGCGC
>JANMKU010000376.1:0-9513 GCA_031372205.1 Gemmatimonadaceae bacterium
CTGACGCTCGATCACGTAAAGCCGCGGCTGCTGGGCCACTGGGGCACCACGCCAGGATTGAATTTCATCTACGTGCATCTCAATCGGATTATCAAGCAGTACGACCTCAACATGCTCTATGTCACCGGCCCAGGACACGGCGGCCCCGGACTCGTGGCCAACACGTATCTGGAAGGAACGTACAGCGAGGTCTATCCAGAAGTCTCTGCGGATGAACAAGGTCTGAAGCGGCTGTTCACTCAGTTCTCGTTTCCGGGCGGCATCCCCAGTCATGTGTCCGCCGACACACCTGGTTCCATCAACGAAGGCGGTGAACTCGGCTACTCGCTGATGCACGCTTATGGCGCCGCGTTTGACAATCCGGATCTGCTGGTCGCGTGTGTGGTGGGCGACGGCGAAGCGGAAACGGGCGCGCTGGCCACCAGTTGGCATTCCAACAAGTTTCTCAATCCGGCTCGCGACGGCGCGGTGCTTCCTATTCTGCATTTGAACGGCTACAAGATCGCCAGTCCGACAATCCTCGCACGCATTAGTCGCAAAGAACTCAAGGCGTTGTTCCGCGGCTACGGCTACCAACCGTACTTCGTCGAGGGCGACGATCCGGATCTCGTGCACCGTCAGATGGCGTCAACGCTTGACGAGATCGTGGAACGCATCCGTGCGATTCAGGCAGACGCGCGCGTCAACGGGTTTACGAAGCGCCCGATGTGGCCCATGATCGTGCTCCGCACGCCCAAAGGTTGGACCGGGCCCAAGGAAGTTGATGGGTTGAAGACGGAAGGTTCGTGGCGCTCACATCAAGTGCCGTTGGCGAACTTGGCGGAGAAGCCCGCGCATCTCGCGATACTTGAAGCGTGGATGAAGAGGTACAGGCCCGAGGAACTTTTCGACAAGGCGGGCGCGCTCATCCCCGAACTCGCCGCCTTGGCCCCGGAGGGGAACCGGCGCATGGGCGCCAACCCGCACGCCAACGGCGGCCTCCTGCTGCGTGACTTGAGTCTGCCGGATTTTCGCGCGTATGCGGTGGACGTTCCCGCACCCGGATCGATCAAAGCGGAAGCAACCCGGGTGATGGGCGTCTTTTTGCGTGACGTGATGCAGCAGAACATGTCGTCGAGGAATTTTCGCGTGTTTGGTCCCGATGAAACAACATCGAATCGACTCGGAGATCTCTTCGATGTCACCGATCGTGCGTTTGTCGGCACCATTCAGAAGAGCGACACCCAACTCGCGCCCGATGGTCGCGTGATGGAAGTGCTCAGTGAACATCTCTGCCAGGGGTGGCTGGAGGGCTATCTGCTCACCGGTCGTCACGGACTGTTCTCCTGCTACGAGGCGTTCATTCACATTGTGGACTCCATGTTCAATCAGCACGCCAAGTGGCTCAAGGTCACGCGTGCGCTGGCGTGGCGTCAACCCATCGCATCGCTCACCTATCTCCTCACGTCGCACGTCTGGCGTCAGGATCACAACGGCTTCAGTCATCAGGATCCCGGCTTCATCGATCACGTCGTGAACAAGAAGGCCGATGTCATTCGCGTGTATCTGCCACCGGATGCCAACACGTTGCTCTCGGTGACCGATCACTGCCTGCGCAGTCGCGACTACGTCAACGTGATCGTGGCCGGCAAACAGCCGGAGTGGCAGTGGCTCAACATGGACGACGCCGTTGCGCACTGCGCGGCTGGGCTTGGGCGTTGGACATGGGCCAGCAACGACGACAACGGCGAACCCGACGTGGTCATGGCCTGCGCCGGTGATGTGCCGACGCTCGAGACGCTGGCCGCCGTCGATCTGCTCCGACACCATCTGCCGGACCTCCGCATACGCGTCGTCAACGTGGTAGACCTCATGTCGCTGCAGCCGCCCAGTGAACATCCGCACGGCCTCAGCGACGTGGACTTTGATGCGGCGTTCACCACGGACAAGCCGATTGTCTTTGCTTACCATGGCTACTCCGCGCTGATCCACCAACTGACCTATCGGCGCACCAATCACGCGCAATTGCATGTGCGTGGTTTCAAGGAGGAAGGCACGACCACGACGCCGTTCGACATGGCGGTGCTCAATGACATCGACCGCTTTCATCTCGCACTGGACGTTATTGCGCGCGTTCCAGGTCTCGCTGTTCGCGCCACGGGCCTCACGACGTTCCTGCACGACAAGTTGACGGAACATGCGCGGTACATCCGGCAACATGGCGACGACATGCCGGAAATTCGGAACTGGACATGGGCGGCTGGACACACCGACGCAACGGAACACGACGTTCCCAAGGGCGAGCGCGTGCAATGATCGACGACGTCGCGCTCGAGAAGCTCCAGCGTCAGTCGTTTCAGTACTTCCTGCATGAGGTGAATCCTGCCAACGGCCTGATCATGGACAAGACGGCGGCCGATTGGCCCGCGAGTATTGCGGCAACGGGGCTTGCACTTGCGACATACCCCGTCGGCGTCGAGCGCGGATTCATCTCACGCGCTGCAGCGATTGAGCGAACACTCACGACGCTGCGGTTCTTCTGGAACAGCGCGCATGGTCCTGAACCCGATGCGACGGGCTACCGCGGCTTCTACTACCATTTTCTGGACATGCAAACAGGACGGCGTGCCTGGCATTGCGAACTGTCTACGGTGGATAGCGCGTTGCTCTTGGCGGGCGCACTGACGGCAGGCCGCTACTTCGACGCTGACACACGTGACGAGCAGGAGATTCGCGTACTCGCCGACGCACTCTATGGTCGCGCCGATTGGTCGTGGGCACAAAACGATGGCGACACCGTGACGCACGGGTGGACGCCGGAAAGTGGTTTTCTTGCGTATCGCTGGCGGGGCTATGACGAAGCGTTGCTGCTGTACGTGCTGGGGTTGGGTTCGCCGTCGCATCCGTTGCCGCCACGGGCGTACGCAGCGTGGTGTGCCACCTATTCCTGGGCACACCACTACGGATACGACTTGCTGTATGCGGGGCCGCTGTTCACGCACCAGCTGTCGCACATCTGGATCGACTTTCGCGAGATTCAGGATGCGTTCATGCGCGACAAAGGCATCGACTATTTCGAGAACAGTCGACGCGCGACCTATGTGCAACAGCAGTACGCCATTGCGCGCCGCTTTTTCGACTACGTTGGCCGAGGGGTGCCATACGGACCGGATGACGGCACGATTGCGCCGTGGGCCGTGGCGGCGTCGCTACCCTTCGCGCCGGAAATTGTCCTGCCCGCGCTCGACTACTGCATTCATGACATCCAGTTGTCGGAATTCAATCGGTACGGATTCAAAGCCAGCTTCAATCCCACGTATCCAACACACAATGGCAACGCCCACAGATGGGTGTCGCCGTGGCACTTTGGGCTGAATGAGGGGCCGACTGTCCTGATGATCGAAAACTATCGCTCGGGACTGTTGTGGCAGTTGATGCGCAGCTGTCCATGCATTGTCCGCGGTCTGCGACAGGCGGGTTTCACAGGCGGTTGGCTATGAACGGTGCGGAGTTACCATGTGACGCGCGGGACAGGAACGCAATCGCGAAAACGCGCCACGTCTCATTGTGGCTGCTCAATGTCTGCGGCGTCTGGCTCGTTGGCCTGGGTTTCTATTTCCTTGTGCTGCGACCGCCCCTGTTGCCGGAAGACACCCGCTTCATGGGCACGACGCTCGCACAAATTCGGACCGCCGTGCCGGGTCTTGAACGTTGGTTGCACCACGTGTTTACCGTGATGGGCGGGTTCATGGCGGGCGCTGGCGTTCTCACCGTGTTCGTTGCAACCGTGGCGTTGCCACGCCGATTGCCGGGCACGTCATGGGTCATCGCGGCTTCCGGAGTATTCACCGTTGCGTTGATGAGTGCCACCAACTTTGCGCTCGACTCTGACTTTCAATGGTTGCTATTGGTTCCGGCGCTTGTCTGGCTCGTCGGCCTTGCTGTCCATATCGCAGAGCGCTCGCACGAACGGCCCGGACATGATCAGTAAACATCTCTGGGTACTGCTCGCATGCTTGTTCGTCGTCATGATCGGTGTTGGCATTACCATGCCCGTGCTACCGTTCTACGTCGAGCGGCTCGCGCTGGCAGAGGGCGTCTCGCGCCAGTCAGTGGTGATGCATGTTGGATTGTTGACCGGCGTGTATGCAGTGGGGCAACTCATTTTCGCTCCTGTCTGGGGGCGCTTGTCAGATCGCGTTGGCCGACGATCGCTGATATTGATCGGCATCTCGGGCTACGTCGTCGCGCAACTGCTGTTCGGCCTGGCCACTTCGCTCTGGTTGCTCTACGTAGCGCGCGTTCTTGGCGGCATGTTGTCCTCCGCCACGCTGCCGGTGTCGGCGGCGTACGTGGCCGACCTGACAACTGACAAGGAGCGCAGCCGAGGCATGGCGTGGTTAGGGACGGCGGTGAGTCTGGGTTTTGTCGTCGGCCCGGCCTTGGGCGGAGTGTTGTCTCGCCGCGATGTGCACGTCACCGCGCGCTACGGCCATCTCCTCATCGACAGTTTCTCCGTGCCGTTCTTCGTCGCCGCGTTTCTGGGACTGCTCACGCTTGGCGCAGCGATCCGGTGGCTCCCTGAATCGCTGCCGATGAGCGCAGCGCACGTGATGGACGAGAAGACGAAGGTGGAGTGGCGACGGATCACGCGCGGGCTCGGCCCGCTCCTCGGTCTGGCGCTCGTTGGACAGTTCGGGCTGGCGATATTCGAGTCGACCTTCGCACTGTACGCGCAAGCGAAGTTCCAGTACGGCCCCAGCGATGTGGGCACTGTGTTCGTGGTGTGTGGGCTGGTGATGACGGCCTTTCAGGTCACTGCCGTGAGTGTCCTCGCGGGCCGAATACGCGAGATTCATCAAATCGGCGCCGGTCTCGGACTGATGGGAGTGAGTCTGATGCTGCTGACTTTGGCGCAGAGCATGTCCATTGTTCTAGCCATCGTTGGATTACTTGCTCTCGGGTCAGCGCTGGTTTCGCCGAACCTGTACGCATTGATCTCCAAGCGCAGCGTCGGCCGCGCCGTCGGTGCCGCGCTCGGCGCTCAGAATGCTGCCAACGCGCTTGGTCAAGCCAGCGGACCACTATTGGGCAGCGCGCTGTTCATCTGGCACGTGAGCGCTCCGTACCTGTTGACGGGGGCGCTATTGGTCATCACCGCCGTGGTGATCAGCTGGCGTGCGACAACGGTCGCACAAACCTGAGCACGGAGTAGAGCAATGTGTTTTTCGGCAACAGCCAGCTTTACCGCGGGAACGATATTGACTGGGATCGGCATCGCGACGCTCAGCAGGGTGGAGACGCGCAGCGAGCGGCCCTTTGCATTGATCCCATTGCTGTTCGGTCTGCAGCAACTGACCGAAGGCATCGTATGGCTCACCCTGCACCACGACGCGCCGCTCATTAAGCAGGTGACCACTTATCTGTACTCGGGATTCTCACACGTGCTCTGGCCGATCTACATGCCATTTGCCGTAGGCATACTGGAAGCGGTACCCTGGCGCAAGCGTGCGATGTTCGCGTTCGGAATTGCCGGTGTCACCGTGGGTCTCTATCTCCTCTATTCCCTCGTCACGATCCCGGTGGTTGCCGAGGTGATTGGTGGGAACATTGTGTACGCCTCGCCACATTTTTACAAAGTTCCCGTGATGGTATTGTACCTCGCGGCAACGTGCGTGAGCTGCTTCTTCTCGAGTCACCGATTCGTCCGGTTATTCGGCGTGCTGGCGCTGGTCTCCTTCATCACAGCGTATCTCGTGCATCGCTCCGCGATGGTGTCAATTTGGTGCTTCTTCGCTGCCATTCTGAGTCTGCTCATCTATCTGCACTTGAGATTCAGAGGGCTCGGGGGGTTCCCAACGCCATTTGCGGTTCCGCGAACAGGCGGCCCGGTGGGTTAAGTCTTACGGACCGAGATCACTCGTGCGACTCCAGTAGTGACCTCGATGCCGAGCGCACTGCTGATTCACGCGTCGGCGCCGTCTGCCTGAGCTGGATATCAGCGAAAGTCGCAGCTGGCCGCACCTGACGCGATGGTGCCGCTCCGCACGAGCCGCCCGCCCCGCTCTCGGCGAGCGGATAGCCCAGTCGACAAAACGTCTGCACGCACAGCTCCGATGAGTCGTTTCTCGCAAAGAACTCGGCGACCGGGCACTTCACGCAATCGAAAGCGAGTGCCTTGTCCGGGCTGATGACGTCACCCCACTGGTAGCTCGGCGATCCGAATGGGAAGCTGCGGATCAGATCGGTCGCCAGCTGAAGGCGTTTGCGCGGGTCGCGAGTAAACGCACTGGCGATGAGCAATGGCGGCTCGGCCATCTGTTGGTAGACGCGCCACCCGACATCGTAGATGAGCCGATGCGATTCCGCCGCGGCGACTGTGCATTTCTGGTGTTCTTCGCCGACTAGAACGAGAAAAGCAGTACTCCATTCGTGCGATGGTGCGGGTGGCGCGCAGCGGCGAGACTTCCGCACCAGCCATGACGACCAGTCCCGAGACAGCAGACCTCGACTTCGCCGCCCTTCGACGGCTCGTTGACAGCGCAAACGCGTTGCCGCTGGCCGATCGCATTACGCTGCTCAAGGCGCTGATCCCAGGCACCGCGCGCGAAATCACACCAGCCGCGTTCGACGCACTGATGGCGGAACTGTCGCTCAAAGGCGCGCGCTTCTACGAAGCGCTGAATCACCCCGGGGAAGGACGCGACACGCGACTGGTTATGGGCGAACGGGAACTCGAAGCACGATGACCGCTCCAAGGCGAACGGTGTGCATGCCTGCACACAAGGAAGCGTCCGGTACAAACCAGTTCTAAGACCAGGTTCGGGAGGACGATCATGGCATGGATATCAGCAACGAATGCGAAATCGCGTGGACATATGCATTGACACGCGGGACGCGATCGTGGAAGGGAGCTGGCACAACCGACAGGGCACCGGGGACAGGTCGCTGACAAATCCTACAACAGAGCGGAGCGCACGCTATGCTGAACATTAAGTTCGTGACGTGGTCGCTGGGAATCTTCGCGTCGATCAGCTTTGTGGTGTGCATTCTCTTTGGACTGCTGGTACCGCCAAGCTTGCACGCCGCGTCAGTCTTGGAGGCAGTGCTGCCAGCGTTCAAGTGGCTCACCGTCGGGGGATTCTTTCTGGGATTGATTGAGAGTTTTCTTTATGGCGCGTTCGCTGGGATCGTCTTCGTGCCGGTCTACAATGTTCTCACGCGCAAGTGGAGCGCCATTCCCCAACGTCACAGCACCAGCGGATGACGGTTGCGGTTGACAAGTTTTCCCGTCGTTATGAGAGCAGTGGACTCGCAACCGCGCCGATCGAACGCGTGTTTGCACATCTCGACGACCACAATCGGCTGTCCGCGCACATGACACAGCCATCGTGGAAGATGGGCGGTGGACATATGGCGATCAGCGTGGACACCGGACAATTCCGGAACCTTGGCTCCCGGTTGCGGCTGTCGGGCCGCGTGTTCGTTTGTGTTGGCGTCACGAGGCACGAACACGGCGATTCGCGTCGCTATTGAGTACGATCGCCCGAGGCGCGGATTCTCGTCTCTACTCGGCGTCCTTTTCGCCGGCTACTACGCGCGTTGGTGCACACAGCGCATGGTGCTGGACGCGATCCGGTATTTCGCGTCCTCGACCGAGTCGCCTGCCCAAGCCACGCCGAGTCCATCCTCGCCGTTCTCGGCGTGAGCAGTCAGGGCTGCGCGCGGCATCACGTCCACTTAGCGACGCGCGCAGACAAAGTCAGGGCGTGCTGCGTTTTGGTTTTGGTGTTGGATGCTTGGGGTCAGACGCCTCATCGCGCAGAGTCTTCCCTGATGGTGAATGTTTCGGAGCAGGTGCGACCGGCTTCTTTGGCGGCCGCGGTCATTCCGGGCATTCCTTCGTAGTGCTCGTGATAGTGTGCTCTGAGGTTGAGGTACTCGTCACTTGTGGTCGGGGATTCTTGCCGATAGACGTGGCGTGCGTAGAATGAGAACCGAACACTTGGCGTGCAGCGCCACAGCCTGTGAAACCCATCCCAGCAGGAATCGATCGATTGCTCCGTAACCATGTGAGCCGAGGACAATCAGATCCGCGTGCATCGCGTCGGCGCCGTCAAACCATGCACGATGGCAGCAGTGTGCGTTTCCGCAAACGCATGACGGCAACGACGCGACGAATCGTGAGGAGGCCTACGCGCACGTGCGTGCCTGCCAGCTTCGGCATGAAGTGGCGACGGGGTTGCTGTTCATCGACGAAGGCGGCAGCGACATGCACGCCGTGGCCAAACCGTGAGCACGCCACTCGTGGATGTGCCGTACGAGCAACTGTGCCCGGGCAACGATGCGCTCCAACGGCTCGCGTGTGTCGGCTTCAGGCGGTACAACAAGGCACACCGCCTCGGGCGTTAGCAAGGACGCGCACAAGTGCATTGGACGCGCCGACCTAGGACTCACACCACTCCGTTGAGACCGTGCAGTTGGCGGTCGATTCGTGCCGTCACGTAGCGAGATCGTCGCGCCGGTGACCGATGCCCCCGTGTGCGTCGTGACCACGCACGATGGCAGTAGGGCAACCAATGACTTGCGGACGCTGATGGAGACGTACCGTTAGCGGACGATGCACACACGACCGAAGCGACCCACGGCGGCGGTGTTATCCGCGATGGGGCGCTTCCCGAACTCAGACGAATTGTGTTGACTTCACCAACGCTCGACGAACGAGGCGGATCCTACCACGTTCGAGGTAACCAAGGCCACGGCTTCTTGTGCTTAGTTGTTCTTGACGTTGCTTCTCGAGTTGTTGATTTGTGTCGTCGTTGGTATTGGTGCTGGCTGGACTACTGGGGGCAGACCGCCACCAACAACACGATCGAGGTCGTCGCCGCTCAGCTGGGTGCGTGCCGTGCTCTTACCGGTTTCCGGTTTGCGGGTGCTCTTGCTGGATGCGGATTTCTTGTCGGGCATTGCAGCCTCCAAAACATAAAGAAGTGGGGCGTCGCCTGATCCAGCCTGGCACTGCTACGCGATCGAGGAATCAATCAACCAACGGCTCGTGTGTATCGGCTGCAGGCAGTACAACAATGCACACCGCCTTGCGCGTTAGCAAGGACGCACACAAGTGCATTGGACTGGCCGACGTAGGATGCTCACCACACCGTTGAGCGCGGTGTCGCTGATGGAGAAGTGCGAAAGCCGACAATACAGTCGCGTCCGAAGCGACCCACCGTGTCGGGAGGATCTGGTCGATCACCGAGGCCTGGGTGATGAACGCGTCGACCCGCATAGGGCCATGGCAGGTCGGGCCCGCCAGCGGGTCGACCTCAACGATTTGTTGCAGGAGCGCCGCCCATCGGCGCGCGGCCTCCGTCGGCGCCAACCGCGGCGCGGGGACGATCGCGGGCGGCCCGTCCGCTGCGGCGGGCGCCGCCTGCTTCCGCATCCCGCGCGGGCGGTTGGCGTACCAGCCATAGCACCGCGTCGTGACGTGGCACTTGTCGGGGATGTGCACCAGGACCCGGGCCAAAAACTCGA
>JANMKU010000275.1:0-12399 GCA_031372205.1 Gemmatimonadaceae bacterium
AGGGCTGGGCGCTGACGACGGCGCGTGACGGCGTCGTTGCCTATAGCTGGTCGCCGGATGGCAAACGCATCGCCTACCTCACACCGGATACCTTGTCGCGCGACAAGGAGGCGCAGGTGCGTCGTCGCGATGATCCCAAGGTGTACGAAGGCGATCTGCGCATGAATCAACTGTGGGTCGTCGATCTTGACACGAAACGTGCGGTGAAGGTCACGAGTGGTGATTTCACGATACGTGGTGCTCCGTCGTGGTCGCCCGATGGATTGACACTCGCGTTTGATGCGTCGCCGACACCGATGATTCGCGATGAGCGGCACGATGCCTATGTGGTGCATCTCGCATCGGGGCAACTGGAACGTGTGACCACGACCAGCGATGTGGAGAGCACGCCGCAGTTCTCACCCGACGGCAAGATGCTCGCCTTTACGAACAATCCGCATCAGTGGACGCCGAACAAGGATGGCATCATGGCGCGCACGATCCGGAACGCGCACATCGTCACAATGGACATCGCGTCACGGAAATTCACCGATCACGCGATAGCGAGCTTTGACGTGAGCCCGGGCCAATTGCGGTGGTCCGCAGACGGCAAGCATTTGTGGTTCAGCGCCAGCGATCGTGTCTGGCAAAGCCTGTACGACTACAGCATCGATACGCGCACGTATAAGCAGGTAACGCGCGATGTCGTCGTGAGCAGTGTGTCACCAAACCGCGATGGTTCCCGGATGGCGTTCGTGTTCGATACGCCGCGCTGGCCGACCGAGGTGTACGTGCAGGATGCGAGTCAGCCAACTCCACAACGCATCACGAATACCAACGCATGGCTCGCTGATGTGGCCGTAGGCGAATCGGAAGTCATCACGTGGAAGAGCAAGGATGGATCGACGGTGGAAGGCGTGTTGCTCAAACCCGTGGGCTACACACCCGGCAAGAAAGTGCCGTTGCTGGTGTCTGCGCACGGCGGCCCCACGGGCGCGCACACCAACGGCTTTAAAGGCGGCACGAGTCCGGGACAGAGCTGGGCCTCCAACGGATGGGCAGTGCTCTATCCGAATCCGCGCGGATCAACAGGATACGGCGAGAAGTGGATGCGCGGTAACATTCCGGACTGGGGTGGTGGGGACTATCGCGACATCATGACGGGCGTGGACGAGGTCATTCGCCGCGGTATTGTCGACTCCACGCAGATGGCGTTCGAGGGATGGAGTTACGGCGGCTACATGACATCCTGGGTGGTGTCGCAAACCGGTCGCTTCAAGGCCGCCATGATGGGCGCCGGATTGCCGTCACTGCTATCGATGGCGGGGACGACAGATATTCCCGGTTACATCAACACGTTCTTCAATGGGTTGCCGCAGTACGACGGCTCGATCATCAATCCGTCCATCAAATTCTATCTCGAACGCTCGGCGATTAGTTACAGCGACAAGATCACGACGCCGCTGCTGATCCTGCACGGTGGCAGTGACGAACGCGTGCCGATCGGTCAGCCCATGGAGTTCTATCGCGCGCTCAAGGATCGCGGCAAGACCGCGGAGCTCGTGTTCTATCCACGCGAAGGGCACGGGTTCACAGAGTACTACCACCAGATGGACCGCATGAAGCGTGAGTACGAATGGATTTCGCGCTACACCCTTGGCGGACGCGTGGTGCAGTAGATCAAGGCGCGCTGTCCGACAGCGCGGGAAAGCAGGCTCGCAATTCCGGGGTGATTCGCGTGATGCGGCCCGTGTCGCGACGCACGAGACACCATAACGTGCGGGACTTGGCGAGCACACGACCGTCGTTCGTTCGCACAATTTCAGTGAGACGCTCAAAGCGCCGCGAATCGACGGTGCCGACCCACGTGCGCGCCGTGATCGCGTCACCGGCTACGGCAGCGCTCTGGTAGTCAATCTCGTGTCGCGTGGCGACCCAGCCGAATTCCACTTGCAACGCAGGTGTGGCGTATGCATACCAGTGCGCGACGGCCACGTCCTGCACCCAGCGCACATAGACCACATTGTTGACGTGGTCCATGTCATCGATGTCATCGGGCTGAATGACGATCGGTATCTCAAATACGAGCCCTGTCACGTGCGCCCGGCAGCGCGACGCGCTTCGTACGCCTTGAGGTGCGTGAAGGCGAGTGACAGCATCGTATCGTCCACGCCATGATGCCGCGCGCGCTCCATCATCCACCCGACAATGTGATCGCTCTCGACAGGCCCTCCGCCCTCCAGATCGCGCAGCATTGACGCACTCATCCGACTCGCCGTGTTCAACAATACTTTGCGCGCGAACTCGACCGCCTCCGGTCGCGGTGCATGCCCATCGCGCGTGGCAATTTCGATGTTCGCGTCGAGTGTCCGGAGGAGCGCATCGCGTCCGCCGGGCGCGACATGAATTTCTCCAATGTTCGCGCGAAAGAGCACGGTGCCAACGGCCACCGACGTGAGCATCACGGCCTTCTCCCACATCTCCTGCTCAATATCGTCGGCCAACGTCCATTCGATAGGCGTCGTTGCAAGTGCGGCGGCGAACGCCGTTGCCCGCGTCGAGTTGTTGCGACTGCGTTCGCCAAACACCAGACGTTGTATGCTATCGATGTGCTGAATCACACCATCGGACTTAAGCGTGAGGTTCACAAAACAGGTGCCACCCATGACCTGCGAGGCGCCGAATCGCGCGTCGAGCCGCTGGAGATGCGACATCCCGTTGAGCATCGGAATCACGGCGCATGATCCGTTCATTGCCGGTGCGATAGCGTCCGCCGCGGCATCGAAGTCGTACGCCTTGCACGTGAGCAGTACGAGGTCGTAGCCTGGCCTGAGTTCGCTGGCCGTGACCGTCTGCACCGGCATGGCGATGTCACCGACGACGCTCTGCACGCGCAGTCCGTCGCGCTCCAGCTGCGCGCGTCGCGTGGGCCGCACCAGAAACGTCACGTCCGTACCAGCTGCCGCCAGTCGACCGCCGAAGTACCCGCCGACACCGCCGGCGCCGAGGACCAGCAGTTTCATACGTGCGCTCGTGAGTGAGGGTGTAAATCGCGCTGTCGCCCAAGTACCGTGATGTGCCGACGGGGATATTACATTGCGTCTCTCCGCTCCGCACGTCGTACTCACGCGGCTCACATGCCACTCGTCTTCGACAATCGTTTTGTCGCGCAATTGCCCGGTGACCCGGAGCTGTCCGACCGCCGTCGGCAGGTGCTCGGTGCCTGCTGGAGCCCCGTCACACCCACGGCCGTTGCCGCACCGCAGCTGCTTGCACACGCGCGTGAGGTTGCCGCGCTGATCGGGCTATCGGAACAGGACGTCGCCGCACCGGAGTTCGCCAACGTGTTTGGCGGCAACGCGCTCATGCCGGGCATGCAGCCGTATGCCGCCTGCTACGGCGGTCATCAGTTTGGCAATTGGGCTGGGCAGCTCGGCGATGGGCGTGCGATCACGTTGGGTGAGGTGGTCAACGCGTCGGGCGAGCGCTGGGAATTGCAACTCAAAGGTGCCGGACCCACGCCGTACTCGCGCACGGCCGATGGGCGTGCCGTACTGCGATCGTCCATTCGCGAATTTCTGTGCAGCGAGGCCATGTATCACCTGGGTGTGCCAACGACGCGCGCGTTGTCGCTGGTAGGCACGGGTGAGCCGGTGCTGCGCGACATGTTCTACAATGGCAATGCGCGCGACGAACCGGGCGCGGTGGTGTGTCGCGTGGCGCCGTCGTTCATTCGCTTCGGCAACTTCGAGATTCTGGCCGCGCGCGGTGATGAGGCATTGCTCGCGCAGTTGGTAGACTTCACAATCGCCCGCGACTTCGCGCACATTGAGGGGACGACGGCCGAGCGACGTGCCGCGTGGTTCGCCGAGGTGTGCGAACGTACGGCGGTGATGGTGGTGCACTGGATGCGTGTGGGGTTTGTGCATGGGGTGATGAACACCGACAACATGTCCATCCTCGGCCTGACGATTGACTATGGCCCGTACGGTTGGCTCGATAATTTCGACCCGAACTGGACGCCAAATACGACCGATGCCGCGGGTCGTCGCTACCGGTACGCGCAACAGCCGGCCATCGCGCAATGGAACCTCGTACGCTTGGCAGAGGCATTGCAGCGCCTGTTCGAAACACCGTCGGCGTTAGAGGAAGGGCTGGCGCGGTTTCACGCAGTGTATTCGGCGCGGTACGATGCGATGACCGCCGCCAAGTTCGGCTTCGTATCAGGCGATGCGGCGCAACAGGCCGTGATGCGCGATGGATTTGCGCTGCTGTATGAAGCCAACGTGGACTACACGTTGTTCTTTCGCGCGCTCGGCGAGATTCCCGATGCGTTGCCGTCCGACGGGCCGATGTTGAGCATGCTCGGCGATGTATTCTACGACGAAAACGCGCGCCGCACGCATCACGACGCGTTCACGCAGTGGCTGGTACGGTGGCACTCGTTGGTTGTCCGCGATGGCGGAACGTTTGTGGAGCGTCGCGCCCGCATGCAGGCCGTGAATCCGCGGTACGTGCTCCGCAATTATCTCGCGCAGCAGGCCATCGAGTTGGCAGAAGGTGGCGACATGTCGCGGATTGCCACGTTGCTCGATGTGATGCGCAAGCCGTATGACGACCAGCCGCAGCACGCTGAGTTCGCGGCGCGACGTCCGGAGTGGGCGAAGACGAAGGCTGGTTGTTCCATGCTGTCGTGCAGTTCGTGAGCGCCACCGTCACGCGCCGTCGAGGGGGGGCCACGCCAGAGTCTGAGAGTCTACTTAACCACTACTTAACCAGCTCTAAGGAACGTCGCCCACGTTGCTGACGCCGGAATCGGGAACTCCGGTCGACACGCTCACCGGCTGCGGACAGGTTGTGTTGTCCGGCGTTGAGGCCACCTGCTTCGAAGTAGTGCGACTCAGACGCCGGATGTGCCGACTTAATCGGGCACGATTTGGATGTAGAAGCGCACGCTGGCCGACGGGTCGTCTCGCCCCAGCCACTTTCGCCGAGGACAACTGAAAATCATCTCGGCATTCCCTGCGGTACATACCGTGCCCTCGACCATTCTCTTGATCCGTTGGGGTACGGCTACCGGCTGAAACCTGACGATGCCCGGGGCGGGACACTCTTTACTCACAAACATGGCAGGCTTCCAAGGCCACTCATCGACGACAAGCCAAATGCGCTCAGCAATCAAGAGCCAGCTTCTTTTGTTGTTTACTCTGAGCGGATGTGCACGGATGGACACCAACCCGTCCGCACTCATCATCCAGCGGAGTGTGCGCGAATACGATCTCCGTGGCAAAACAGTCGCCGAACTGATATCCGAGCGCGGGGCGATGGCAGCACGAGGGGATGCGCCAGAAACCATGGGTCGGACGATCTGGGCGGTGACGCTCAATACGCTGCCTGACGGGGGCGCGCACACCTCCTGCGCCGCAGACGGAATCACCACAACGCTGACGTTGACTATGGTGCTCCCAAGAGCAATTCGAAGCAAAGAATTCACAGGGGATGAGCTAGAGCAATGGAAAGCGTTTCTTCCCGGGCTCGCACGGCACGAAGCACGACACGACAGTGTGATCGTCGCGGAGACCTCCGCGTTCCTACGTCGAGTCACGGCCGAAAAACGCGCTGTCGTCGCCACGAAGTCAGTCGCGCAGTGCGTTGACGAGCTGACCGCGCAGATTCGCCGCGCGAGTGACACGCTTGACGAAGTCACCCAACACGGACGGACGGATGGCGCCGTCCTTATGGTGCGCAAACAAAAGGCGTGATCATCCGAAGACGGCGAAGCAGGGAAACCCCGGCACAGCCCCGAGACCAAGGGCTGCGGTTATCGCGAAACGCGGTTCGTGTCCCGAAACGAAGTGTTGGACGTAATACACTGCGAGGCCGATAAACATCACGAGCCCAAGGCCACACCAAACCACACGGGTCCGATTGTTCTGCGCGATCGCACGTCGGACTAGCTCTACCAAGGATAGCGAGGGTAGCGCCAACGTCGAAATCCATCAACGTAGAGATGGAGACACCGTGGTCCCAGTGTGGATGGCCAACAATGACTCGTGAAAGGCGTAGAGGACGGCCACAATCACCAGCATCGCAACGGGAACTTGCACCATCGGGCCAAAACGACCCATCGAATCCTCTCCCCTAGTCTGGCTAGATTGGGTGGCACCAAGTTACGGAGTGGGTTGTAGATGTTTCTTGGTCATACCATCCCCCCTCCTATGGACCAACCTCCAGTCGCTCCAGAGCCCGCCCCTGTACCTCCAGCGGTGTACACACACAGTCCTCCGCCCAAGATTCTCACTCGGTCGGTCACGATGAACGACAAGCCAGCCATCACCTCCACCGCTTCGCTGCTCGAGGCGCTCGTCGCGCTCCGGAACCCAGTGCGCGCGCTCCAGTCGCAGGCATTCTTCAAAACGGCACCCGGCGAATACGGCGAGGGGAACCAGTTTTTGGGCATTCCTGTGCCGACGCTTCGCCAATTGTCACGAACGCATCGGGCGATGTCGACGCGCAGCGTGATAGCGCTGCTCCAGTCACCCTGGCACGAGGCTCGACAACTCGCACTGTTCATTCTCGTACTGCAATTCGAACGCGGTGACGAAGTGAAACGCGAGGACGTTTACACCCGCTACGTGCAGCACACGCTGTACATCAACAATTGGGACCTCGTAGACTGCTCAGCGCGTCAGATTGTCGGCGGGTGGTTGCTCGATCGCGATCGCGCGCCGATCGAGACGCTCGTACGATCGCGCGTGCTCTGGGAGCGACGCATCGGTGTGCTCGCGCTGTTCCGGTTGGTGGAAGAGGGTGAGTGTGAGTACCCGCTGCAGATCGCACGACTGCTCCTCTCCGACCCGCATGATCTGATGCATAAGGCGGTCGGCTGGATGTTGCGCGACATTGGTGACGGAGATCGTGCCACGCTGGAGCGCTTTCTCGACGCGCACGTTGCGAAGATGCCGCGGACGATGCTCCGCTACGCCATTGAGCATTTTCCCGAGCAGCAGCGACGCCATTACCTCGCGCGCTGATCGGCGCGCTCCATACCCGCTTGCACAACGTCGGATACTTCGTCTTCAATGGCGATCCCTCCTCTTGCCAATCACCTCACGCCCTAGCACCTGTTGACCGCGTCGGTTAGAGGCATCGTCGGAATTGGCCTGCTGCTGTTGTGCGCTGGTGCCTGCACCGTCGCCGATGGACCGGTCACGTGTACACCCACGGCAAGCACCAGCTGCGGCACCGACCCAAACCCGGCACCGTGGCCCGGCTCAAATGATGTGACGACGGCCGATGACGCTGGCGTGCTGGGCAAGAACATCAGCGGTCTCGTCTTTGATCCAGCGGTGCCGGGGGTGCTTTGGGCCGTGCGCAACTCGCCGGGCGAACTGTTTCGCCTAAACAGTGGTGCCGGAGTGTGGACGCCAGATGCGGCTGGCGGTTGGCTCAACGGCCGAGCACTTCGCTACCCGGACGGTAGCGGCGATCCCGATGCGGAAGGCGTGACCATAACGGCCGCAGGCGTGAGTGGCGGCGTGTATGTCTCTGCGGAACGCAACAATCTGGTGGGGAGCGTGAGCCGACTCAGCGTCCTGCGCTACGACGTAAGTCAGCCCGGAACGGTGTTGCGCGCAACGCACGAGTGGAACCTCACCCCCATGATCCCTTCAACCGATCCCAACCTCGGCTTGGAAGGCATCACCTGGGTACCCGACAGCATGCTGACCGCGAATGGCATGGTGGACGAGCGCACGGCGCAGGCGTATCGGCCGGCAGACTATCCGTCACACGGGTCTGGACTGTTCTTCGTCAGCGTGGAATCAACAGGCGCTCTCTATGCATTCGCGTTGAATCACTCGGCGAATTCGGCGGTGCGTGTGTCGAGCACCACGTCCGGCTTGGCCGAGGTGATGGAGCTCGAGTTCGACGACCTGACTGGACAGATGTGGGCGATCTGCGACAACGGCTGCGGCAATCGATCCGTCGTGCTCGAGATCACGCAGGCGGCACCAGACAAGGGCCGCTTCCGCGTGGTGCGGCAGTTCCTCCGCCCGTCATCGCTTCCAGACGTCAACAACGAAGGCTTCGCCATTGCACCGCGCTCCGCTTGCTCCGGTGGGCGTCGTAGCGTGCTCTGGAGCGATGACGACAACAGTGCTGGGTACGCACTGCGTCGCGCGTCGCTGCCGTGCGCGCCGGTACGGTAGTCCCGATTATCGTGCGTTTGAAGCCGTGTGATTAACGCTTGACGAGCTCCACACGCCGGTTCGACTGCCGTCCTTCTGGCGTGTCGTTCGACGCCGCAGGTTTTGTGGCGCCAAGTCCGCTTGCCAACAATCGCGATGCATCGATGCCGAAGGTCGATGTGAGATAGGCAACAATCGCCTGCGCACGCTTGAGCGACAGCGCCTGATTCGCTGCCGCATCACCCGTGTTGTCCGTGTGCCCTTCGATCGTAAGTTTCAGGTCGGCGTGGTCCTTGAGCATCGCACCGATCTCGGCCAGCGTCGGCGTTGATTCTCCTCTGATCGTGGCACTTCCGACACCGAAGTAGATACCCTGCGTCGTCACGCGTCCGGTCGTCGAGAGCGCATCGTACAATCCCTTTCCGCCAGCGTTGATCGAGATACTGCTGATCAGCACTGGCATCTTCTTTTCGTTGTCCGTCGCACCGAAATCGAAAATGACTTTGTTGGCGCGGCCGAAATTGGCATTCGGCATATTGACGACGCGCTGCTGATCGAGATAGACCTTGACGTACCGCCCGTCCACTTCGACGCGCACTTTGAACACGCGGCTGATGGCGTCGCCCTCGGCCGCAAAAAAGTCCTCGAAGAGTGAACGCGGGTCAACCGTGGAGCCCTGATCTCCGCCTCCGCGATTGATGCCCGCCTCCGTTCCACCCAGTACGATGGTTGAGGTCGGACGATCAGGGCCGGTCCCCATGCCGTCATACTTGGCCGAGGAGTAAATCGAGACGGCATCCCACGGGACGGTGAGGTCGAACTCCATCGTAAAGCGCTGCGGGAGTGGTGCGGCGAGAGGGACTTCGAAGGCTGCGCCATTTCCCGTGTTCGTCACACGAAGCCACCGCTTCGACTGAAACTCGACGACCTCCATGTTGCCGGTGGACAGCGCGAGACGCTGCGGGAAGTTGCCGACCTTGTCGCGGGTGAAATCTTCGGCGAACAGCACGCGAGCGCCGGGCACGAAGTCGAAGTTGGCCCATACGGTCGACCCGGGAGGACTCGCGGGAGGTGTTGCGCTCTGGGCGCGAAGCACGGCGACTGGCGTGAGCGCGACAAGCAGTGCGAGCATCACGCGGCCGCTCGCCGAAATCCTGTGCATGTGCATTCGTCGGTCCTCCTTGGTGGCAATCCGTAAGGTTTGCGTAACGCGGGGAAAACATAACGATCGTTGGACCGTGCGGCGAACGGCGCAGACATCCCGTCCGGCCGCCACCTCACGTCCTTGCCGAGCCATCGCCCGGATCATCGAGGCCGCGCCACCGGCGTCCCGATCGTGAAGGTCGCGGAGGCGCTTGCCGCGCTGACCGAGGAACGCCAGATGTTCGCGAATGGCGCCGAACTCATACTGATCGCGAACGGGTTCGAGCGCGCGCCATGTATAGTTGCGCGCCGATGATGTTGGGATTACTCAGAAAGTCAGCGTCGGCAGTGGGCGGACCTATCGGCAGCGGCGTCATCGAGGTTTGGGATAGCGACGCTGCATTTCCGCGACCGATCGGGCCACCAACGTTTCCAGGACCTGCAGATCTACGTTGGCGAGGCGCCTGATGTAGAGGCATACGGACTCCGCGGCCCGGCGTGCGGCTCGCGGGTGGCGCGGGTGGTGCGGAGGTGCGGATGACCTCGAGCTGGCCGCAGAACGCATTCGCGGCACACGGTATCCGCAGGCCGAGGAATTTGCCAGCGTCAATGTTCTGAGTCCTCCCGCAGAAGAGACGATGCTGAATGCATTTTCGAAGACACGGTGAAGCGCTTCACGAGCTATTCGAGACTCGCGCCGGGCATGTGGGTGAAAGATTGAGGCAGCGGTGCGAGTTTGGCGGCTTCGTAAACACAAGCGCTCCGGCCGGCATCTTAAAGGCAACCCATCAGCCAGGTCCTGCCAGCATGCTGAAGTCAGCGCTTCTTATCGTGAGTCTATTTGCTATGCCATCGGTGGTTGTGCCGCGTATGCCATCGGCGGCAGACCCAATCTCGGCGTCGATGGTGCCAGCATCGATCGTGTTATCTGCACCCAGCCCGGTGCAACTCGAATACACGCTGCGCGTCGATCTCGCCGACTTGTCCGGTATCTTTGTTCAGCTTCGCGTGCGGAACGCGCCTGCATCAATACAGTTGGCGGCGCATGCTCATCCGGAATACGACGACAAATACTGGCGTTACCTGAGCGATATGCGCGCGACCGGCGCCAACGGTGCAGACATTTCAGTTGTGGCGCACGACAGCGTGTTGTGGCGCGTCAACAATGTTGCGGGAGATGTGACGATCCGTTACCGCGTGCGTTTTCCGAAGGATGAAAGTCCGCGTGGCGCATGGAAACCGTTTCTTGCGCCAACTGGCGGGTTGGTGGGCGGGCCGCATTCGTTTCTGTATGTGATTGGCCAGGAAACGGCGCCGGTAACGGTCACGCTCGATTTACCGAAAAGCTGGCACGTGGGTACCGGGTTGTCCGGGAAATCAACGTCGCGCGCATTCAACGCACCAAACGTGCACACGCTCATGGAATCGCCAATGCTGGTGGGCATCATGAGCGAATGGTCGTTCCGCGTGAAGAATATTCCGCATCGCGTGTTCTATTGGAGACTGCCCAACGCGATTGCGTTTGACACGGTGCGATTTGTTGCCGGACTTGAGAAGGTGGCTACGGGAGCCATCAATCTGTTCGGTTCTGCCCCCTACGCCGATTTCACGTTTCTCATGCAGGATGGCGCGTATGATGGCGGCCTTGAGCATCCGAACTCGGTGACACTCGGGGCACAGTCAGCAGATCTCGCGAAGGATCCCAATACAAACCTGTATGACTCGGCACACGAGTTCTTTCACACGTGGAATTTGATGGCAATCAAGCCGGTGGAGTATCGCGAGATGGACTATCGCGTGCAGCCGCCGGTCGCTTCTCTCTGGTTTAGTGAAGGGCTGACGATGTTCTACGCGGACCTGTTGTTGCGCAGGGCGAGCTTGTCGACGTATGACTCAACCAGAGTGGCGCATCTCGAACAGCTTATCTCCCGGTATCTTTCCATGCCGGGCAATGCACGGTATTCCGCCGAAGCCGTGAGTCGCGTTGAGTACAACGCACCAGCCGGGGCGCTGGGCGACTATACCGCCAGCCCACATCTGCAAGGCGAAGTCATTGGCAGCATGATTGACCTTCGAGTGCGAAGCGCCACGAATGGCAAACGCACAATCGATGACGTCATGCGCGGAATGTTTGCACGCTTTGGAAAAGTGAAATTCACCAATGCCGATGTTGAGCGCACCACGCAGGACGTGTGTGGTTGCAGTGTGCGCAACATTTTCGACAAGTATGTGCGCCACGGGAATGCAATGGACTTCAACAGCTATCTTGCTCCATTCGGGCTTCGCACCAACGTGACGTGGGCACCGGCAACCGGAAACGACGGTCGTCTGCGCGCCGATCTCAGTATCTGGGCGTTTGATGTCGCTAACGAAAAACTGCTTCGCCTGCGCGTGTCGAATCCTGCAGGAATCTGGGCCAAGGCCGGTCTACACACGAATGATCAACTACAAAGCGTGAACGGAAAACCTGTTGCAACGTGGCAGGCGTTCCGGCAAATTCTCACGCAACTGAAGATTGGCGATTCGCTGAACATCGTAGTAATCAAGGCGGGCAAACCATTCACGGTGCACGTGGTTGTGGCGGGTTTCAGCCAGCCTCAGGTTCGCCTGACTGCAATTCCTGGAGCTACCGCAAGCCAGAAGCAATTGCAAGCAGCTTGGGTGCGCGGCCAGTAACGTGTGGGTTCCGGAAATTCTGGCCACCCAGGTCGAGACGCTCGCCCGCACGCTCGTCGAGCAGTTCGCGGCCATCGGCGGCATTCCGCTGCTCGGTGTTCGACCGGCCGAAGACCGTCGCGCTCACGTGGCAGAAGATTGGCTCGGCCGACGACCGAGACGCCCCGCTGACGACTGCCGCACGGCCCCGCTGCGCGGATCGCCCGCCGCGACCGACGCCCGCATCCCTCGCAGCACGTCCAGGTGAGCCATGCTCCTTCACTTGGTGCTGAGCCGCACGTCCTGTTTTCGCACCAACCTGCGTCGATCTTGACGCGTCCGGCGTGTTTACCTAGTATTGCTATGTATGAGCGAAGCGTTGAAGGGTCACCTTGATCTCCTGCTGCTCGCGGCGCTGGTTCACGAACCCGCG
>JANMKU010000281.1:0-34654 GCA_031372205.1 Gemmatimonadaceae bacterium
CATCACGGACATGGTGGCTGATCCGGCGATCGACGCGATCTGGATTAACGGACCAAACCAGGCGCGCATCGAAAACGTCGAGGAAATCGTCAACGCGGTGACATCGGGTAAGGGCACACTCAAGGGCATCGCCTGCGAAAAACCACTCGGCCGCACCGTTGCTGAAGCCAAGCATTTGCTCAAGCTCGTCGAGAAGGCTGGCATCATGCATGGTTACCTTGAAAACCAAGCGTTTGCGCCGCAGGTCGCTACCGGGCACAACCTGATCTGGAAACGTGGGGCGGCCACCACGGGTCGCCCCTACCTCGCGCGCGCGGCGGAAGAGCACAGTGGGCCGCACATGCCGTGGTTCTGGAATGGCGCATTGCAAGGTGGCGGCGTGCTCAACGACATGATGTGTCACTCCGTGCTCGTTGTCCGACAACTGTTGTCGCCACCGGGCGCGCCGCTGTCGCTCCTCGTTCCTAAACGCGTGACGGGGCACATCGCGTCGCTCAAGTACACGCGCAAGGAGTACGCGGCGCAGCTCAAGAAACGGATGGGGATCGACTACCTCAAAACGCCATCCGAAGACTTCGCCAGCGTCACCATCGAGTTTGAAACACCAGATGGTCGCATGGCGATTGGTGAAGCAACAACGAGCTGGAGTTTCGTCGGACCTGGCTTGCGACTCAGTGCGGAACTCCTCGGCCCAGAGTACTCGATGAAGTGGAACTCACTCGAGTCCGGTCTCGATCTGTTTTTTTCGCGCGAAGTGAAAGGGCGCGCCGGCGAAGACTTGGTCGAGAAGCAGAACGCCGAGGTGGGGCAAATGCCAGTCGTGGCGAGCGAGGCGGTCGCCTACGGCTATGAGGCGGAGGACCGCCACTTCGTGCGCGCATTCCTCGGCAAGGAAGCACCGCTGCTCACGTGGCACGATGGACTCGACGTGGTGCGACTCCTGATGGCCGCATACATGAGCGCAGAGCAGGGCAAGACGGTCACGTTTCCGCCCAAAGGTGTTGACGCGTTCGTACCAGCGGTCGCACGAGGTACCTGGCAGCCACGATAGCCGTGCACGTGATCACGACTCTGACCCGCCGCCGACGTTACTACTGCATGGTGGCGGATTTGGTTTTCCGGTAGTTCACATCGAGCGCCTGCAATCGCAGTTCATGCACGGCCATACGTTGCATGAAATCTGTGAAGTTGCGCTGACCCTTGCCTGTCCAGAGCACTTCGGACAGCGCGACTAACCGCGGGAAGGCCATGTACTCCAGGTCCTTCGGCGTCTGGATGTACTCGGTCCACAACTGCGCCTGCGCACCGAGCACGTGCGTCGCCTCTGCCGCCGTCAACGAGGGCGGCACGGGTTCGAACGCGTACACAGAATCCATGGGCAGGAACCCGCCGATTGCCAACGGTTCGCGTTTCTTGTCGGCCGACTGATAGTGGTCAAAGTACGTGTACGTACCCGGCGCCATCACCACATCGTGCCCAGACTTCGCGGCGGCAATGCCACCATCCATACCGCGCCACGACATCACCGTCGCGTTCTCGGCGAGTCCGCCCTCGAGAATTTCGTCCCAGCCCACCAATCGACGGCCGTGCGACGTTAAGAATCCATCCATCTGGCGGATGAACCAGCTTTGTAGTTCATGCTCGTCCTTGAGTCCCAGCGCTTTGATGCGACGTTGCACCGACGGGCTTTGCTTCCACTGCGTTTTGACCGCCTCATCACCACCAATGTGGATGTACGGCCCAGGGAAAAGCGCCATCACCTCAGTCAACACGTCTTGCATGAATGCAATAGTGCGATCGTCCGGACTAAGAATGAACTCACTCACTCCCCACAAGCGCATCACACCGGGATTCGTATCCGGCATACTCGAGAGCTCCGGATACGCCGAGATTGCGGCCTGCGAATGTCCAGGCATTTCGATTTCGGGTACCACCGTGACAAAACGCTCCGCCGCGTAGGCGACGACTTCTCGCACATCGTCTTGCGTGTAGAACCCGCAATGCGGTTTGCCGTCAAATACTTGCTTCGCGGGATCGGTTTCGTTGCGGCCAACCAGCGTCTGAGTACGGCACGACGCAACGTCGGTGAGCCGAGGGTATTTGAGAATGTCAATCCGCCAACCCTGGTCTTCCGTCAGATGCCAGTGAAAGCGATTCAGTTTGTGGCGCGCGAGCAGGTCGATGTACTTCTTGACGAACTCCTTCGGCATGAAGTGTCGCGCGGCGTCCAGGTGCGCGCCACGCCATGCGAATCGCGGCACGTCTTCGATATGCACCGCGGCCGCCTGCCACTGCACAGTGCCGATCGGGGCGTCGCGATAGATGGCGGCCGGAAACAGCTGCTTGAGGGTTTCAAGCGCATAGAACGCGCCGCCAGCAGCCTTTGCCCGCACTACGACGTCAGTGTTCGTGACATCGAGCTGGTATCCTTCGTCGCCGAGTGCTGCGTTCGCGTAGTCGCGAACGAGGCGAATGCGCTGACCACCTGCTGGGACGCTCGCTGAATCCCCAGCACTCACCACTCTCAGGTCGAAGCCGGTCGGATTCGCAATATCGCGTGCGAACCGGCGGGCCACCGAGACAAAGGCCGGATCGGCGAAGACCACCGTTGACGACGTCAGCACAAAGGTGCCAGCCCGAGGCGTCAAGACAGTTGGCCTGGGGATCACCGCGTAGCTCGTCGAGTCGCGCGCCGAAGTGGATTCCGCGCCGGATACAGCGTCGCGTGCCGAGACGGATACCGCATGAGTGAGTCGCGGGACGATCAGCAGCGCGACCGTCAGTACACTCCGCCCGCTGCGCATCCATGTACCACCCTGCGAGTCAACAACGGCCAGCCGCATCATACCTCGGCGAGTGCCAGCAGTACGTCGCGCACCACGGTGGGGTCAGTCGCCCGCGCATGCACTTCGCGCACTCCAGACTTGGCGACAACGTCTCGCACATTGTGGCCCCGCACACCACCACCGGCGAGCACCGTGAGTTTGTTGCCCGCTTGCTGCTGCAGCCCGTGGAGTCGTGCCGCACCGTCCAGCGCGGTCGGTGCATGTCCCGCGGTGAGCACGTAGTCGACGCCGAGCTGGAGCAGCGCCTCCATGGCGGCCGCGGCGTGCGGGGTGCGATCGAACGCGCGATGAAACGTGACCTTGAGCGGACGCGCGAGCGCGATGATTTCTGCCATGCGCTGAACGTCGATCATGTTGTCGCTATGCAAAATCCCGAGCACGATCCCATCGGCCCCAAGCGCGCGCGCGGCGACGACATCGTTGCACATCACTTCGAAGTCTTCCGTCGAGTAGATAAAGTTGTCGACCGTGGGTCGAATCATGACGTGGAGTGGCACATACAATTCGTCACGACACCGTGCAATCAGTCCGAGCGACGGCGTCGTTCCGCCGTCACCCAGTCCGCACAGTTCAACGCGCCCCGCACCCAGTTCCTGGACTGTGCGGGCGGAGGCGATGGAGTCGCAGCAGGCTTCGAGCAGTGGCTGATTTCGCATCGATGGAGTTTTTAGGGAGCGACAGTGGCAGGGGACGCGGGACCACTCGCACTCGGGCGAAACAGGAGGAAGAAGATGAGAAACACACCGAGCGCGCCAAATGCCGGCACCTGCCAGATCTGCATCCAATTGTGGCTCACTGTGCCGGCAGCGTCAGTTGAGGCGAAGCGACTGACCACGCCGCCCGACACCGATGCGCCAACAAAGTAGCCAACACCGTTTGTTACCAGATTGAGAAAGCCCTGCGCTGCCGCACGAATCTTTGGGCCGGCTCGTTCATCGGTGTAGATCTGTCCTGCAACAAAGAAGAAATCGTAGCACACACCGTGCAGGAGAATGCCCGCGTACAGCAGCCACATGCCACTGCCCGAGTCGCCGCGACTAAAAGCGAAGTACCGGAGCGCCCACGCCATCATGCCCACGAGCATGATGACCTTGATACCAAACCGCCGAAGAAAGAACGGCAGCAGCAGCATGAACCCGACTTCCGACACTTGGCCAAACGTCTGGATGAACGCTGGATCGGGTGCCTTCACCTCGTTCAGGAATGGGTTGGCAAACGAGTAATAGAACTGCAACGGGATACAGAGCAGGAAAGATCCCAGCACAAAAATCTTGAAGTCCGGCTTCCGCAACAGTTGCAAGGCATCCAGTCCGAGCGCGTCGCGCACATTGAACGGCGCTCCGGCGGCTTTCGGCGGTGTATGCGGGAGCATCAGTGCGTAGAGGCCGAGCACAGCCGACGCACCGGCCGCCAGCTGCATGGGCAACGCCAGTTTATCGGCGTGCAGTACTTTGCCAACCACAATGCCGGCGGCGATCCAGCCCACCGTTCCCAGCACCCGAATGACCGGGAAGTCACGCGTCGGATTCTGGACGTGCTGGAACGAGATGGAATTCGTCAGCGACAGCGTTGGCATGTAGCAGAACGCATAGGCGAGCAGCAGGGGGTAGAAGCCACCCCACGTCGTCTGCGTGGAAAGCAGGAACATCAGCCCCGCGCCGATCAAATGCAGAATGGCCAGCAGTTTCTCGCTCGCAAAGAAGCGGTCGGCTACGATCCCCATAAAAAAGGGCGACACGATGGCCGCGATCCCTGTCGCCGCATACGCACTGCCGATCTGTGTATCGCTGAATCCGCGCGTCTGGCTCAGGTAGGTGGCCATGGTCACGAACCACGACCCCCAGACGAAGTACTGGAGGAACATCATCGCCGACAACTTCGCTTTCGTGTTCATCTCGGCATCTCACGCAGTCGACCATTTCGAAGGGACGACGGCGCGGCAAATACCTGCCAGCCGGTCAGCGCGGCGCGAAAAGCCGAGCGGGATTGTGTCATGCGGCGCTCCGGAAGACGAGCGTGGGGAGGGAAGAACGGGTATGCTATGTGTCGGGTGACTATCGCGAAAGACTGAGAATCGCTGTGTGCCCGTACTGCCCGGTCTGTACTGACGGTACTAGAAAGTAGACACGCTCACCGATGCATTGACAGCCCTCCCACACGCGCAAAATCGCATGCCTCCAACAGACAACAGCACGGTAGACGCCCGCTACCCCATCGGCACGTTCGTCCGCGCCGAGCATTATACGGCGGGCGAGCGCGCAGCGTTCGTCGAGCGACTCGTCGCTCAGCCAGCCGCCATGGCCGCCGCCGTCAGTGGCCTTTCGGCGGACGAGCTGAATTGTCCGTATCGCGCTGGTGGGTGGACGATCCGGCAACTCGTGCACCATGTCGCCGACAGTCATGTGCACATGTACATTCGCGTCAAACTGGCGCTCTCCGCCAATGAACCGCTGATCAACGCGTACGATCAAGACGCTTGGGCGCAGATGGCCGATGTGACCGCGGTGTCACCGCTCGTCTCGCTGTCCATCATGGCGACCATTCACGAGCGCGTCGCGGCGATCTTCCACTCGCTCAGCCAAACGGATTTTGAACGCGGCCTGATGCATCCGGAGAACGGACGCATGACGATCGAGCAGGTGCTCGCGATGTACGCGTGGCACGGTGATCACCACATCGCGCACATTCGCGCCGCCAAGGCTGCCCTTCGCTAAGGACGACCGTCGCTACGGACGACCGTCGCTACGGCTGTCCTTCGATAATGCGCGCACCTTCCCCAACGATCGCAATCGCGCCCGTTCCCGGCACACCGAAGATGTTGTACAAAATCGTTGTCGATGGCGCACTCAGCGTGCGCCACGTACTCCCGTTGTAGCGCAACACGGTGCCACTGTCTCCGGCCGCGTAAATCTCCGTCGGGCCGCGACCCCACACCGAGCGTAGCGCACGCGACGTGGGCACGGACAGTCGTTGCCACGTGACGCCGTCGTAGCGCAGGACCGTCCCGCTGTCGCCCGCGATGAACACGTTGTTCGACGCCGTCCCCCACACCGCACGAAAGCGTGACCGACTTGGCACGCTAACCGGTGACCACCGTCCACCGTCAAAACGAAGCACGACCCCGGAGTCGCCAACGACGTACACATTCGTCGGGTCACTGCCCCACACCGCACGCAGAAACTGTGGCGTGCCGCTCGCTTGTGGCGTCCATCCAGCGCCGTTTGAACGCAGAATCGTGCCGCGCTCGCCAACAATCACGTACTGACCGCCGCCGCCCCAGATGGCGCGCAGGAGGAGTGACGTTGGCGATGCGTCCTTTCGCCATGTGGCGCCGTCGTAGCGCAAGATGGACCCCGTATCACCGACGGCGACGATATCGCTCGGTCCGTTGCCACTGATCCCGTACAGGTCGTTCGTGCCCGGGACAATGGCTGCGTTCCACGTACTGCCAGCGCCGGCGTCGGTGCGCTGAAATACCGCACCGCCCAAGCCTACGCCGAACATTGGGCCACCGCTGGTACCCCACGCGGACAAGAGGGCGGGATCGGAGATTTCGGTCGTCGCGCGCACGGCGGCGCCCGATCCGCGCGCCGTGACCACCGTGCCCCACCACCCGCCGATGCGCAGGGATCCGTCCCCTCGCTTGGTGATGGCGCGCAGATTTTGCCCAGTGCCAACCGACAGGGCGGTCCACGTAGTGCCGTTGAAGTGGTATGTCGCGCCGGTGTTGCCTACGGCATAGATGTCGTCGAACGTGCGCCCCGTCATGGCAAACAGATTGGCCGCGCCGGGTGTCGGCATCGTCGTCCATACGACGCCATCAAACCGTAGAATCACGCCCGACACACCAACCGCGAAGATGTTGCCCGTGCTGGTGCCCCAGATATCGAACAGGGGCGCGCCGGACGCGGAAATCATGCGGTTCCAGGACACCCCGTTGTAGCGCAGAATCGTGCCGTTGTTACCAACGACAAACACCGACGATGCATTGGCGCCCCAGATGCCCCACAAATCATCCGTGACGGGTGTCCCTTGTTGCGACCACAGCTTGCCGTCCCAATGCAGGATGGTGCCCTGATCGCCACTGGCAAAGATGTCGGTCGCGCTCAAGCCCCACACTTCGAGTAACGCCGCGGTGGTGGTACTCTCCACCTTCCGAAAGCTGGTTCCGTCGAAGTGCAGAATCAGCCCCGCCGTGCCCACCACCCAAATGTCGGTTGGCGACGCACCCCACACGCCAACAAGCGTCTCCACTGTGTTGGTGGTCAGCCGTTCCCACACGCCGTCCACGCGTGACCGCAGCACCGTGCCGTTCTGCCCAACGCCATAGGTCGTACCGACACCATCGTCCCAAATGCCAAGTAGCGTCGCGTCGGTCAGGCCAGCCCGCGCCACGCGCCACTGTTGCACGCCGGGCGCGGCCGCGGTCACGCCAACCTGCGTGAGGGTCGCCAGCGCGCCCACCGTGGCCGTAATACGTGCCGAACCGGGTGACACGGCCCGCACGCGTCCAGACGCGTCGACGGTCGCGACAGTGGGCGCATCAGTGCGCCAGGTGAGCACGGTGTTGGCGACGAGTACCCCGGTGCTGTCTCGTGCTTCAACCGCGATCGTGGCTTCCTGTCCCAACTGCAGAAACAGCGATGCCGGTACAGCGCTCAACGACACCACACGTGCGCCTGCAACGGGCGGTGCGGGCTCCACAGGTGTCTTGCTGTCACACGCGACGGCAGACAGAGACAGCGCGCCGCAGATGGCGGCGGAAAGCAAACGAACGAAGCGCATGGCGGGCAGCCTAGCGTTGCGGTCATGCCGTGCGCAACTGCGGGGCGGACACCAGATGCTGCTATTCCCTCTCGCCAACGGGCGCCGACGCCCTAGCTTACCAATCACGGTAACTCGCCATGACAACTCGCCGTGCCCTCACCACGTACAACTCCGCGTGATCGTGCATTCTCGCCTTGCTCATTCAGCGTTGATGGTGCTGCTCCCCGCCGCACTTGGCGCACAAACCGTCGCGCCGCGCACCGCCGCACCTGCCACCGGACCGCCAACGGGCGCCGAGGTATTTCTGGTACCCCTGATGACGAGCGGTGGTGCCGTGCGCGTCGGCGTACCGGCGAACATCACGCGACGCGAGGGCTACGATAATCAGCCAGCGTTTGCCCCCGACTCACGCTCGCTCTTTTTTACGTCGAATCGCGGCGATGGCCAGTCGGACATTTATCGCTTCGACTTGAGCACCGGCCTTACCCAACCGGTTCGCAAGACGCTGCCGGAAAGCGAGTACTCGGCCATGCCAACACGTGATGGCAAAGCGCTAGCCGTTATCCGCGTTGAAGCCGATTCCACACAACGACTGTGGCGACTGCCGCTTGATGACGCCACGCCGTCGGTCATGTTCCCCGACGTGAAGCCGGTGGGCTACTTCGCGCAGGCGGACGACTCCACATGGGGACTGTTCGTGCTTGGGTCGCCAGCTACCCTACAACTCGTGCACACCGGCCGCCCTGGTGCCGACGTCATCGCGCGCAATATCGGCCGCTCGTTGCATCGCATTCCCGGTTCAACGCGCTTGAGCTTCGTGCAAAAAGGTGATCGTGGCGCACCGTGGTATGTCATGTCGCTCGATCCCACGTCGCGAAAAGTCGACACGCTCGTCCGCACGATCACGGGCAGCGAAGACATGGCGTGGATCGACAGCACGACGCTCGTGTCGGGGCAGGGGAGCAAACTGCTCACCTGGCGGCGTGGCGACGCGGATTGGAAACCCCTCGGTGATTTTGCGTTTGCGAATCTCATTGGCATCACGCGTGTGACGGTCAGTCCCAACGGTCAATGGCTGGCCCTCGTCGCCGAGCTCAAACCGCGTTCGGCAATGGCCGCGACAAAGGTCGTGAACGATCGCTTCGATCCGGCAGTGGTGCAGCGCGAGCTCTCCATTCTCGCCGCGGATTCGATGGAAGGACGCATGACCGGATCGCGTGGCGGCGAACGTGCCGCACGCTGGATTGAAAAACAGTACAAAGCCGCTGGACTCACCCCGGCTGGCGATTCCGGCACATTCCGTCAACACATTCCGCTGCGCGCGGCACAAGGAATCGGCGCTGTGCCCGGCACGCGCGTGCGACCGGCACCGGTGGCCTCATGGGCTGCGTGGGATTCATTGCCCGCAGAGCAGCGCATGCGCACACAAAACATCGCCGGGATGATTCGCGGCAGTGATCCTGCATTGCGTGATGAAGTCGTGCTGGTCACTGCACACTACGACCATATCGGCATTGGTGCACCGGTCAACGGCGACTCGATCAACAACGGTGCTGATGACGATGCGTCGGGCAACATCGCCCTGATCGAGATGGCCAAGGCGCTCGCCAAGGGACCACGCCCCAAGCGCACCATCCTCTTCATGGCCATCACCGGTGAAGAAGTGGGCGGATTCGGCACACGGTGGTACATCGCGCATCCGCTGCTGCCACTCGAAAAAACCGTCGTCGATCTCAACGTCGAAATGATTGCCCACGCCGACTCACTCGGCGGTGGTTTTGGCAAAGCCTGGCTCACCGGATACGAACGCTCCACCATGGGCGACCTGCTGGCCGACAACGGCATTGCGCTCGTACCTGATCCGCGACCCGGTCAGCGATTCTTTGAGCGCAGCGACAACGTGGCGTTTGCGCGCATCGGCATCCCGGCGCACTCCATCTCGACGTTCAACCTCGCTACACCGTATCACAACCCCAAGGATGAGGTCTCCACCATCGATGCGCCGCACATGGCGCAGGTGATCTCCGCTACGGCGCGGGCGTTGCGTTTGCTCGCCGACGGACCACGTCCTGAGTGGCATCCCGGTGGAAAACCTGAAGCACCAGCACCGCGTCCGCCGCGCTAATTGCGTTCCGTCATCATGGAGTTTCTGATGCAATCCCTTCGTGCAGCGCGCCAGGTTTCAGCGCGCGTCGCGCTTGGCGTTAGCGCCCTGCTCGCCGTTGGCGTGTTCACCTCGTGCGGTGGCGACAACACCACGGCGCCCGTGGTCCAACCGCCGGAAACTGTCGCGCGCATTGAGGTGGCGGCGTCAACGAACACGATCAGCACGGCGCAAACCCTGCTGCTCACGGCCATCGCGCGCACGAGCAGTGGTAACGTGCTGGCCTTTTCGCCATCGTGGAGTTCCAGCGCACCAAGCGTCGCAACAGTCAACGCGTCCACCGGTCTCGTCACCGGTGTGGCCGCTGGCACGGCGTCGATTGCCGCGTCGGCTGGCGCCGTCAGTGGGACGACAATAATCACCGTGACGGCTGTGGCGGGGTCGCTCAGTAGCGTCGCGGTGAGCACGACCGACAGCACGATTCAGCTCGCACAGCAGACGCAAATCCGTGTCGCGGGTCGTGATCCGGGCGGCGCCACGATCGCACTGGGTACCCGTCCGGTGACGTGGACATCAAGCAATAGCACCATCGCGACGGTCAGTATCACCGGGGGCGTTACTGGCGTCGGCATCGGTAGTGCAACCATCACGGTCTCGGTGGCGGAGGGCACGGTGGCACGCACGGCGTCGGTACCGATCACGGTGACCTCGATTCCCGGTGCGCCGGGCAGCGCGGACGTGTTTATGCCCGGACTCACATTCTCCGCTTTCCAGACGATTGTCAGGGTTGGGGGCACTGTGCGTTTCGTCTTCCCCGCGCTCGCGCACAATGTGTTCTGGGACCCGCGTGTGGGCACGCCGTCGGACATCGCCACCACGTCGGACGTCACGGTCGAGCGCGTGTTTGCGGCGAGCGGTGTGTTTCACTACAAGTGCACTTTGCATAACGGCATGGAGGGCGACATTGTCGTCACGCCGTAGTCGCTCCTGAGCTGGCTCTGGATGCACGAAGGGGGACCCAGCGCGGGTCCCCCTTCGTGCGAACACAGGGCGTGTTGCCGCCTACGGTTTGGTAACTCCGCGGAAGCGCGGCGTAAAGCTCGGGAAAATCGTCGACAGGTTGGCGTTGCCCAGCCGATTCTGTACGATCTCCGCGAGAATATCGCGGTGATCGAGCGTTACTCGCAAATCCTGACCGGATTCGAGATTCTCGCGAGCGAGTCCCGGCCATCCATTAGTCAGCACCTTGCCGCCGGCGATTTTCTTGCCCATGGCAAATGCCACGTTGCCACGTCCATGATCCGTGCCGCGGCTACCGTTTTCACGCGCATTGCGCCCGAACTCGGAGACAATCACCACCGTCACGCCATATGCTGTCGTGCCTTGAATGACGTCCGCGTAGAAGGCCGCCAGCGACTGCGACAAGTCCATCATCTTCCCATGCAAGTAACCGCCGTCGAGCGTGGCGATCGGTCCTGCCTGGTTGTGGGTGTCCCAGCCGCCGTTAAATGTGTGGATCGCTTCGATTCCGACGTCGGACTTGATCAGCGCTGCCGATGAGCGGAGCGCCTGTCCAAACGAGGTATTGGGATACACCGCACCGTTCGCGGCCGCGTACCCGGTAAAGTTGATCAACCGCAGCAGTGCGATGGTGTTGGTGGCGTCGAGCGCGTTGCCTCCGACCGGCGTGGCCGCGTCCGCGTAGTTCGAGGCCATGAACTGCGTCCGCATTGGTGCCGTCGCCGCCGTTCCGCCGAGGGCGAAGGTGGCCGGGTTGGGGATCGGTAGCGTCTTTGGTGCGCCGGACAGCGTTTGCGGCAGTCCGGTCGTGAGCCCGAGCGCGCGCAACGGAGCAGTGCTGCGGAGTGGTGTGGACGTGGCCAGGTGACGCCCAAGCCATCCTGTGGCCACGGTCGAGTCGCGCGGTACGCCCACTTCCATGTAGCGCTGGGCATCGAAGTGTGAGCGCGAGGTGTCAACAGACCCGGTGGCATGTGCCACTAGCAAGTCGCCACCGCTGTACGCCGGCATGAGTGGGGCCATGCCCGGCGAGAACCCAAAGAAGTTGTCGAGTGCCGTGGCCTTAGGTCCGGTACCCGCGGCGTCCGGGCGCGGAACGGCGAGCGTTGGGCGACCGGTGTAGTAGTCCGGGTCACCGAACGGCACCACCAACGACATGCCGTCCGTGCCGCCGCTCAGGAAGACGGAGACGATGATGTCTCGTGTGCCATTCGACGTCTGCGCCAGTACGACGCTCGGAATCCACGTGGGCAGGAAGGCCGCGATCCCTACGCCGGCCGACGTCATCAGGAAATCGCGCCGCGCGAGGTCGTTATACTCGCGGCAGCCTGTGTCTTGCGTATCGTCACTCATGCGCGCTGTCCGGTTCTGGCGTGAAGAGATATGAGCGGTCGGATCTCAGTACCACTGGAACTGATTGGCACTGGCGGCCAATCCGATCGTCTCGCGGACGCGGGCTTCGTTGTACGTGCCACCCTTGAGATACGTCGACAGCTGTGAACGCAGCACCGGCGGCAACTCATCGCCGAACATGCGTGACGCAATTTGATTCACCACACCATCTGCGGTGTCCGGCGTACGAAACGGCGCCGTTTGCACATTCAACGTTGTGGTCGACGCCTGCTGCGACACATACGCCATGTAATTCCAGCGTTGCAGCACGAGTCCACTCCACCAGTCGACGCGGTCCGGATATCCGTTGGGCTGCTCCCACATGAACATCGCCTGACCCATCACGTCTGCTTGCTGCCGAGCGGGGCGGATGTTCACCGCGGTCGCGCCCATCGCGCGGAGTGACGACGCCGCGAGATGAAACGGCCGTTTGTACTTGGCCGGCGACGCCAGCAGGTTCTGACTGGTGAGGATGGTGCGAATCATCGTCGGAATGTCACCACCGGATGCCGTGTACGCCGCCGCCGTCGCATCAACCACCGCTTGTGGCGGATCGTACGAGAGCAACCAGCGCGACATCTTCCACGCGATGTACTTCGCGGTGCTCGCATGATCGATGAGCATCTGGATGGCGGTTTCCGCTTCGGCGCGCAACTGCGCATCGGTAGCAGTCGCCGGCATGGCAGGAAACGCACGGCCGAGAAACGTCTTGGCGCCGCGATCATGCGCATTCCGGATGTAGTTGAAGCCACCAATGTTCGTGGTGGAGTATCCGGTCAGGATGCGCGAAAGCTCGGCGACATCGGTCTGTGTGTATCCGCCGTCCACGCCAAGCGTGTGCAGCTCCATGATTTCACGGGCGTAATTCTGATTTGGCGTCGGCGTGCTGCTCCGATTCTGATCGAGATAGACCAGCATCGCGGCGCTCTGCGACGTCGCTTTCAGCAACTGCGGAAACGTGCTCAGGGCGTTGGCGCGAATCACATCGCGGTCGTCCATGAGTTTGAGATTCCCGACCTTATTGATGCTGATCGTAAAGTGGTCAGTCCAGAACTCGACCATGCGCTCTTTGAGCTGCCGCTTGGAGAAGGCGGCCCGATACAGTGCCGCGTCACTCAATTGCGCTGCGGCCTCATTGCCATCGGAACCCAGCAGTGCGGCTCCAACGAGTCCGGTGAACGGCGTACGCAGTGCTATAAAGTTGTCCGTCTCGCCGTCGTCAATCGCCGAGGGGTTGAGCTGGTACTCCAAATAGCCGGCGTACCCAAGGCGGCGAGCGAGCGCGACCTCTTCCGGCGCCAGCCCCATCGTGATCCGCCGCACCAGACGCAACAGCGGGTCGTGCCAATCCTTGGACGCATCCGCCGCGTTGTTGGGGAATGGGTTCGTCCGTCCCTTCGGCGGTTGTGCCGTAACCGCACGACCCGTTGCCAGTGCCGCGGCAGCGGTCGCTCCAAGGGCAAAGAACCGTCGGCGACTCGGCGACAGCTCGGTGGACTCGCTCGGATCCTGCGTGATTACGGCGCCTTCGTCTCGCGTCTGCATGGGCAGGCCGGTAGTCGTGCGTGGTTCGCGGCGTACAGGGATCGGCGGAGCCAGTCGGAGCGACGACCGGGTCAGGGATCCCAGCGGAAAATTCCTGCGTTACGTTCGTCCCAAACAGTCGATCTGTCAACAGTCCGAACGATTGCAACGTACCAACTTCTTCACTATTTGACGGACCGACCCCGTGCCGTGACAGGCGGTACGGTCATTCCGAGCCTCTGCGCGACCCTTCACCGGATATAGACGATCAAAGCGAGCGGGCGTTAATGCCGTAAATCGCCTGCAGGAGCGCCAGGGCCACAAATCCCACCACGCCACCAAACCCAAGGATCATCACCGGCTCCACCAGCGCCATCGCCCGTCCAATGGCCAGTTGCACGTCAGCATCCGCCGCCGCAGCGGCGCGGCCAGCCATCCCGGCAACATCGCCTCCTACCTCGCCGGCATCGAGCAGCCGGACCGCCAGCGGCGGCAGCACCCGATCGAGCCCTGACGCCAGCGTCCCGCCGTCCCGCACTCGCGCCTCCGCCGCCTCGAGCGCTGCCGCCAAGGCCCGATTCGACACGACACCGCGTGCCAAGGCCATCGCCCCAAGTAACGACACGCCGGACTTGAGCGCGACCGAGAGCGTGCTGGTGTAGCGCGTCGCCTCTTGCATCCGTTCCAATGGCCCGGTGACGGGCCACGCCAGACGCGCGGCGTGCCAGCGCCGCTGTTGGTCCGGCATGCGGAGCCATCGCCGCCAGCCGATTGCGCTTACGAGCGCCAGGATCAGCATGAGCCACCAGCCGCGCATCAGTGCGCCGCTCATGGCCACCAGCAAGCGGGTGCTCAGCGGCAGGGTGCCGCCGCCATCAGAAATGAGGGCCGCGAAACGCGGTACGACCACCAGCAGGATCACCGAGACGCCCACAACGGATGCGAGCGCCAGGATCGACGGATAGATCAGCGCCGACTGCAATCGCGACCGCACGGCGGCGTCCCGATCGAGTTGGTCGGCCAGCATCGTGAGCGTGGTGTCGAGCGAGCCCGACGCTTCGCTCGCCGCCAGTGTTGGCGCGAACAGGGTTGGGAAGAGCGGTTGCCGTGCGACTGCCGTCGACAAGGCCTCTCCGCCGCGTACGGACTCACGCACGGCCGCAAACGCGGTGCGTGCCTCAGCGCTCGATGCCTGCGCCGCCGCATAGGCGAGCGCCCGGTCAAGGGGAACGCCGGCGCTCAGCAGCATCGCTATGGCGCGGATTACGACGGCAAACTCAGCCTGCGACGGACTGCGTCGTGGTCGCCACTGAAAACCTGTGGGTACTGTGGGATGTTCTGGCGGTGCGGCATGCCCGGAGGTCAACACCAACGACAGGTCCGTCACCCACAGGTCACGTCTGCGCAACGCATCAATCGCCTCCCGCTCCGAGCTCGCGTCGATTTCTCCCGTCGCGGTCAGTCCACGTGCGTCGGCCGCGCGATAGCGCCAGCGACTGCCCGCTGCCAGCGCGCGATCGGTCACGCCGTCTCGTCCTCGCTCACGACCCGGACCACCTCGCTGATGGTCGTTCGACCAGCGAGGACCAATCGCCATCCATCGTCGCGCAGCGATCGCGTGCCGTGCGCGCGTACGCTCGCGCGCATGACCGCCAGCGACGCACCGGCCACGCACTGCGCGCGCAGCGCTTCGTCGAGCACCAGCAATTCAGCGATCGCCGCGCGGCCGCGGAAGCCGGTGCCCGCGCACTGTTCGCACCCACTACCCTCGCGTATCTGTGACACCAACGCGGTCGCACTCCCCAACAGCGCCCGTTCTTCAGCAGTGACTGCTCGGAATGCGCTGCAACTCTCGCAGTTGGTGCGCACGAGTCGCTGCGCCAACACCCCGTGCAGCGTCGCGGCCAGCAAATACGGCGGGACACCCATTTCGGTGAGGCGAGCGAGCGCACCAGTGGCGTCGGTGGTATGCAACGTGCTCAGCACGAGATGTCCGGTGAGCGCCGCCTGCACCGCGATGTCGGCCGTTTCCACGTCGCGCATTTCGCCAACGAGAATCACATCCGGATCGTGCCGCAGAATGGCGCGCAATGCATTCGGGAAACTGAAACCCGCTTTCACATTCACGGGCAACTGCACGACACCATCCAACCGATATTCAACAGGATCTTCAACGGTAAGGACCTTCACGCCAGGCGTGCTGCGCTCGCCCAGCGCCGCGTACAGCGTCGTCGTCTTCCCGGACCCCGTCGGCCCAGTGACGAGTACCAGGCCGGAACTACGGGCCAACATGTGCAGGAAGCGCTCGTGGATCGCTGGTGCCAACGACAGCTCAGCGAGTGTGCGCGCACGCCCGTCGCTCATGTCACCGCCGCCGTCGAGCAAGCGCAACACAAGACTCTCGCCGTGCAGCGCGGGCAGGACGGACACGCGCACATCCATCTCGCGGTCGCCAACGCGGATACGCGCCCGACCGTCCTGCGGCAATCGTCGCTCGGCGATATCAAGCGCGGCCAACACCTTTATGCGTGACACAACCGCGGCCTGAAATCCGCGACCCAGCGTTTGCGCGTCGTGCAGTACGCCATCAATGCGCAGTCGCACGCGCAGTCCGTCGGCGACCGTCTCAACATGAATATCACTGGCGCCGGCACGCACGGCTTCGGCCAGCATCGCGTTCACCACCTGCACCACGGGCTCGCGACTGGCTTGCGCACGCAGATCATCCAGTGACTCTGGTGTCTCCCCGCGCAACGGATCGTTGGCGTTGACGGCGGTCCGCTGCGCACGCGGCGCGCCGATGAGCGCCGCCCGAATGTCCGTGGCGTGCACGGCCACGCGTCGAATCGGCGCGCCGAGTGCCCGTTGCAGGGCGTCTTGCACCAGCGGTGCAATCGCACCGTCCGCCGCGACTAAGGCTACACCGCCGTCGATCGTGAGCGGCAACACGGCGTGCTCTTCGAGCCACCGCGCGGGCAAGCGGAGCGCGAGTGGGCCTGCCGCCGCATCGCGCAGACTGCGTGCGTCGTGCGGTGCAGGATTGGTGCCGACCGCATCACGGACTGCATCTCGGACCGAAGCGTCTGCCAGCCCGGTGTCGGTTAGCACTGCGTTGATAGCCGACGGAGCAGAAGGGTCGGTCATCGACGAGCGGTGTCCGATGGCGGTGGCTTCTTCACAACCGGCGTGCCGTCAAGCACACCCGGCGATCGATCGTCGAGCCGCTTCCGCGCCCGCTCGCGCAGGGCATCTGCTTCGGCGTCGGTGCGTACGAGATACGGCGTCACGAAAATCGCGAGCTCCGTACGCTGGCGCGTGACCGACTTGCGCTTGAACAAATTGCCGAGCAGCGGAATATCCATCAAAAATGGTAGTCCCTGATCATCGGTGGTGACCGTCTCGCCGATGAGTCCCGCGATGACCACGGTCTGTCCGTCACGCAACACGGCGCGCGTTGACGCCTCGCGCGTGGAGATCACCGGCGCACTGAGCGCCGCCGCCACTGTTTGCTTCGTCAGGGTGCTCACCTCCTGCAGCAGCTGGACGGAGATGTATCCGTCGTCGTTGATGGTGGGCAGTATCGAGAGTTTTGTCCCGACATCCTGGTACTGCACGGCCCGGTCGATGGAGACGTCGTTCCCGAGCCGAGTTGACGAAATGAACGGGACCTTGCTACCGACGAGGATCGTTGCCTCGCGATTATTTGCCGCGATGATCTCTGGGGTCGACAGCACTTTGACACTGCTCTTCGACGCGAGGGTGTTCAGCAATGCGCGCACGCCAGAACCATTCAAATACACCAGTCGCAGCAGCGCGGAGCGCGAGCCTTCCTGCGGGAACTCCGGCGAGCCGAACTGCGCATCCACATCACCACCACGATTCACTGCGGCCCAATCGACGCCGAATTCCAGCCCCGCTCCCAAAGAGATTTCGGCGATCGTCACTTCGAACAACACTTGTGCCGGTCGCGTGTCCAACGCGTCAATCGTCTCGCGCAGCAATGGGTAGTTAGGCGGTGCGGTGCGGATGACGAGCGCATTGGTCGGGTTGTTCGCGACTATCGTGGTGCGACCGACCAGCAGCCCGGCCGTTGAATCGCGCGGCGCGATGGGCGTCGTAGCTGGTGCTGCGGCCGCGGCACCATTGCGTTCGCGAAAGGTGTCAGCGTCGCGAGCGCGGAACGTGTTGAGGGCGCGTGACAGCGAACGGTCCGACAGCGATCCACCCGTACTGCTCGTGCCCTGTATGCCGAAGAGATGACCGAGTGCACCGGCTAAATCTTCCGCCGCCGCGTACTTGAGGTTGACGACATACGTCCGCAACCCCGACTCGCCCGCCGGTGCGGCATCGAGTCGTTTGAGTAAATCCACATACCGCGCCACATTCACGCCGCGATCCGTAATCAATAGCGCGTTTGACCGCGCCACGGCCTCAACGCGGGCACCCTTCGACAGGACCGCCCGCAGCGCCTCGGCGCCCTCGTCTGCGCGAATGGACTGCAGTGGTACCAGCTGCGTGACCAGCCCAAGTGGTGGTGGGTCTGGGAACTCGAAGCCGGTGCGCAACACGCCGGTCGATGGCGCGCTGGCGTTCGGCATCACGTGCCACACAGTGCCCTTGGGCACGAGCATCAAATCGTGGGCCTCAAGAATGGATTCGAGCAGTGACTCGAGTTCTGCGGGTTTGAGTGTGTTGGCGGTGGAGAACGTCACCCGCGCGTCCGCGACATCGTTGATGATGACTGTGCGCCCGAGCATGCTCGCCAGTGTGCGAACGACGTCGGCAACCTTCGTATTGACGAAGTCGAGTGTGGAGGCCCGACCCGCCGGCGCTGGAGGGACCACGGCTTGCGCGCCGAGCGTCGCGCTGCCGACGGTGAGAGCAGCGAACAACGCGAACCGCGGAAACCGACCTGTGAATGTTTTCACGGCATGTTCTCAAGAGAGTCCCGGAGCGCGCGCGAAAGAAGTCGCAGCGTTCGTGATCCGGTGGAAGTCGCCAGCACTACCCGATCGTGCGCGATGGAGACCACGCGGTAGCCATTCTGCCGGTCACCAACGTCATACAGGCGCGGTGAGTCACCACTGGCCGTGAGCAAGAGCAAAGCACGTCGAACGCCATCCTGTGCAATGATGCCGTAGAGTCGCGGTGGTGTATCAGGCGCAATACCATCCGCGCCTGATGTACTGTCACCGCCCGCGAACGGCAGTGTCCCCATCATCACATTCGGTGGTGGTAACTCGTCGCCGGGTGGAGTAAAACGTACGGTTGGTGCACGTCGCGAAGCACTGAATACGTTCCGTGCAACAATCGTACTCGCCATCGTTTCCATGGGGGCAGGGGCGCCACCGTTTGGGGCAACCGTCGCGATGCGCGGGGCGACGGGTGTCACGGTATCGTCAACGGTCCAGACAAGCAGCAGAAGGGCGATCACGGCCAAGAGTCCGCTCAGCAGATCGAGCGTGCGTGGTTGGAGACGTAACGTCGTCGTCATTCCAGCACCACCGGCGCTCGAATCGTCAACGTGATCTGCAGCATGTCGGGGGCGCCACGAAGCGCCGAGTTCTGTTGCACGGTCAACTTCTCGACGCGCACCACGCGGGGCGCGCGCGCCAGTTGATCGAGGAGCGCGGCCAGACCTACAACATCAGTATATGCCGCCAGCGTGGCCGGCAGACTGAGCACAGTCGGCGCGTCGGTACTGTCGCGTGGTGACGCGCCAGCCGAACCCGCACTATTCGCACTGGCATTCGGTGCGACGTCCAGGCGTGTGACAACCAGATGGCTCGCGTCGGCGGCGTCTTGGAGCAGTGACTGAAGCGCGCTTGCCGCGAGCGTGAGTGACCGCGCATGGAAAAGCCGAGTCGCGCGTCCGGCAAGGGTGGCTTCGGCGTTTCGTGCACCCGCCTCGAGATCCGGGCGGGCTGCATCAAGTCCAGCGAGCATGGCCACGCGCTCCCGCACGTGCGCAAGCTCGCGCTCCCGATCGCGCCACTTTCGCGCAAACGGCAGCACGGCGTACGTCGCGAAAAGTGCGATCACCAGCACAACGGCGCCGCTCACCACTACACGCCGTTCGCGCTGCTGCGCGGCGTTACCGGCTGCCATTGGTCCTCGCTGGCGTCGGCGCAATGCGCGTACGAAAGGCGATCGAAAACGACTCGCGTTGACGCCCGCCGTCCAAAAAGCGGGTGCTTGCCGCAAGAATTCGTACATCCTGCAAATGCACGTCCGCATCGAGGAGCGGCACTATGCGCGGCGCATTCGACGCACTGCCGTCGATGCGCCACGACACGCCATCGAACTCCAGGCGCTGCACGAAAGCGTCGGCGGGCAGCAGGGCGCCGAGTCGCGCTAACACGGTGGCCGGATCGGCGCCCGCGGTGGCCGTGCTGTCCGCCGCGGCGAGCAGCACGCGCTCGGTCAGTGCGCGCGACAGTCGGCGTTGCGCTTGTCGCGCCGGTGCCGTGCGGACCTCAAGCACCTCAGCTTGCTGCGTGAGCGAGGCCAGGGTACGATCGCGCCAACGGTTCGCGGACCACAACAGCGCCGCCGACGCGACGCACAGCAGTGCCGTTGATCGCAGCCAGCGCATCTGGCGCACGCTGGCGAAACGCGCTGCCAGCGTCGCGTCGCCGAGCAATGAATCCGCTGGCGCGTCGATGAACGCGAGTGCAGCACGCACCGTCTCCGCCGCGTCAAGTGAGCGCGACGGGGCGTCCGATACGGTCGACCCGGCAATGCGGCGCGCCTCGCGCAACGTGCCCCGCTCGAATACCAGACGCCCGTGCTCGCCACGGTCGCCGTCCGTGAACACCATGCTGTTCGTCCGTGATGCGGCGACGAGCGACGCCGCATGCGCGACCGTGGTCACCGCGCGCACCGGCGCGAACGCGTCGAACGCACGCACCCAGCGCATGAGCTGCTCGGCCGGCATCGCGAAGGCCACATCACCAGCGACGGCAACAGCAACCGGTCCTTCGCTCGGGAAGTAGCGATCCGCATCGCGCAACAACACGGCGCGACGCGCGGCGTGCGTGAGTGGCGGCAATTCGGGGTGCGCAATTTCGAGAAACCCCAGACCAACGACGAGCACGCAGGCGCTTGGTGTGTCGACCAGGTCGCAGAGACGCCTGACCACATCGTCGGGCTCCGACGGATTCCACGTCAGTTCCAGCAGCGGCGTGCTGGTGTCGCGCGCGATCACTCGCACACGCGCGCTATCCAGCAACACCCCGACCGGCGCGCTCACCGATGTTGCTCCCGCCAATGCACCAGCCGCAGTCCGTTCTCGCTCACGTCGAACACCGCCTGCACCTCGCGCGTGAGCGCGTGCCCGCGTTGCCAACCGCGCGCCACAAACAGCAATCGCGACGGGCGATCCACGAGGGACCCACTCGCAGCAGCCAACACAAATCGCGACGCAGCGCGCCGATTCACTCGCCCGTCGCCGTCAACCGTGAGCGATGTCGCGACGCGCTGCAAGAGGTCCATCGAAACGCCCGGCACGGTGGCGAGCTCGTCGAGCGACTCGAAAGGTCGTCGGATTCCACCCGAGCCCGACCGGCCCAGCAACTCGGCGGACAATGAATCACGTTGCAGCCGTGCGTTTGATGCGCTGTCCGCGTCAAGGCCGATGCCACGAACGCGTGCGTCAATCGCACCGGCCATACGCGCGGCCTCTTCGTCAGAGGCGAAGTTGCGAAAGAGTATGCGCAGCCCATCCGCACCGGCTCTGTTCACATCGAGACGCGCGCTCACGTCAACCACGGTCACGGCAAAAACGCCGTCGCCAAGCGAGTCCTGCACCAGCGCTGCAGCCGATTCCGTGGACGGTTCGAGCGCGGTAAGGTAGGCGTCGCGCGCCGCACTGTCGCTCGCGAGCGCGCGCAACGTGTCGTCAACCAGTGCCGTGGCGGCAACAATGCCGCTCTCGGCCATCGCTGTCGCCGTTGCTTGTGCCCGTCGGTTGGCCGCGATCGACGCACTGTTGCGCGCCGCCGTACTTGCCACGGCAGTCACAGTCGCCAGTACGGCAACGGTCCAGAGTACGACCAACAGCGCCACGCCGCGCCGCGATCGTGTCATGGCACCTCCAGCGGCGCGAGCGCAACGATGAGTGGCGGTGCGGCCGCGGGCGACGTCCCGAATCGCAGACGCACCAGCGTCGGCCGGGAGCGTTCGAGTGGCCAGTCGCGACGCCAACGCGCAGCGTCGCCGGCACGCGTCGGTTCCAACACGTCCACTTGGAGCGAGTCAACGCCAGCAACGACGGATCGCAGGTGTGCCTCGTTGCGGTCTCGACCAATCGCGACCGCGTCCATCGTCAAGCCATCGTCCGCGACCGAGACCGTCACGCGCCAGGTCGGTCCGGTGCCAAAGGGTTCGCGTACTCCAACAGACAAGAACACGAGACGCACATCGCCGCGCGGCGTGCGCTCAATGCGGATTAAAGGCTCGGCGACCGACTCTGGTGACGGCGCATGGCGCAGCATATCCGTCAACGTCGAGCGAAGACGCGCCTCGGCCTCAAGCGTGCGCTGGTGTGACAGAATGGTGCTTCGAGTCGAAGTGGCCGCACCAAGTGCAGCACCGGCAACGCCAAGTACCATTGCGGTGAGTGTAATGGCGGTGATCACCTCGAGGAGTGTGAATGCGCGCCGATTCATGGCCGAACGCCCTGTCCAACTGCGGTGCGGCGTTGGGCCGTAGGTACGAGGCGCGACATGTGCAGTGTACGGCCCGCGGACATGACAACGGTCACGTCCAGTCGGTCCACGCCGTTGCTCCATGACTGCCGTTGCACCTCGACGTCGCCCGTGCCGTTGCCTGGTGCGGTGGCGTCGAGTGGGGCGTTGGCCGCACCGCTTGCGAGTGCCGCTTCGCCGATCGACACCGCGCGCGACCATTCCACGCTCGACCGCTCGAGCTGCGCGGCCCCGCGTCCGAGGTCGAGGCAGGTGATCCCGACCAACGCCAGAATGACAAAGGCGACGATCGACTCGAGGAGTGTCATCGGTGTGACATCAGCTGGAACGCCATGTGCAGCGCAACAGGTCAAACGTCATGCCGTCGCGTGTGGAACTCGGCAGGCAGCTGCCGAGCGGACTGATGATCACGTCCACACGCTCCGGAGCGACGCCGACGGTGACTCGCCCACTGTCTACTGGGGCGCCGCCAGCCAGTGGGACCAGGGCCCATGTGCCGTCTGCGTCGAGCCGGAAACGCAAACCCTCGCCGCGTCGAATGGCCGTGCGGCGCGCATCAGCCAATGCGGCGTCTCCGCCAGTGACGGCAGCGCGAGTCGGCGGCACGAGGGTGGGCAACACGACAGCCGCCGCCAGCGCCATGATAATCAGCACCACCAGCAGCTCGAGCATGGTCACACCGGAACGCGGTGAGCGGGGTGATGTGGACGAGGGCACGTGCGGCACGTTACTCGACAATCGCGGAATAGACAGTGGCTTGTCAACAAATCCGTCCCTTGGGCCGACGACGCGCCGGGACGCGGCCGTGATCCAAAAACGGGCCCCGGCGCGATGGCACCAGGGCCCGTTCACAGAGGAATCGCGATGGTGCTACGGCTTAATGAGCGGCTTCACCTGCGCTGGTGGCTCAAACGCGGACTCCGTCACCGTGTTGAACTGCACGTTGGTCATGGTCAACAACATCTTGTTCGGACCCATCGTGGCTTCGACTTTGGTCGGCATTTTGAGACTCCCGAACTGCTTGTAGGCGCTCATGCTCTGAACGCCTGGCATCGAACCCATCTGCGACTCTGACGTAGACTCGTTGCCGATCAATAGTCCGCTGGCGACCGAGAAGTAGGACACCGTCTGCTTCTTCGATGTCTTGCGCTCGGTGATCACCTTGTACGCCTTCTCGCCGTTGAAGTCCACGACGCCAACGGTTTCCATGCGCCCAAACCGATCCGTCGGATACAGCAGATTGGCGTAGAAGTCCGCGTTGTCCATCATCTGTTCGAGTTCCTTTCCCGTGAGCAGATGCGGCGCCGCCATGGGACTCACTTCCCACGCCGCCGCGCCGTTCGTCCCGCTCGCCATCTCACCCAGGCCGGGGATGCTGGTCTTGGACGCCATCTTGTTGGGTGCCGCACTCCACACTTCCATCGTCGCGGTCAAACCCATCGACGGAATTTCCATCGTCGCCGAGGTCTGCATCGACGTGATCTTGAGGATGGCGTCCTTGCCACCGACGGCATCGACGTACTTCGCGAACAGCTCGGTGGCGGGCGGCAGTGACTGCGCAGAGCTCGTAAACGGTGCGGTCAAAATCGCCGCCAGGGCCAACGCTGCAGTCGCAACGAGCTTCTTGAGATACGTCATCACATCTCTCCACGTGGGGTGAACAACGCGAAAACCCTGCGGTCTACGGGGTACGTGCTGCCTTCCCACGCTGCTTTGCGGTGGCCGCTGCCCATAGGACTGCTGCATCAAGCGCTGGGTCACGGCCCGCCAACAGCGCCTTCCGTGTCAGCACGGACTTGATATCCGGGCGCACCCCATCGCCTTCCAGCGGCTTGCCATTCGGCGATACAAAATCGGCGATCGCGTGGTAGAGCACATCGCCATTGGGGAGACGCTCCGGCACCGATGGTAGCGCCTGGCCCGCCGTTTGGCTGCCAAACACGGTAGCGCGGCCAAGGTCCTTCATGCCCGCGGCAAAGATCTCGGTTGTACTGATCGACAATTCATCGACGACGATGGCCAACGGGCCAGCGTAGGGGGACACTAGGCGCGCCCGTGTGTCGACGCGCTGGGGATTGGCCACGAAGTTGAGCGTCGCGCCGCGCTGGTGCATGGTGCCAATCGTCCGCGCCGAGTCGAGAAAATGGCCCGCGATGCCGGTCGACATCCCGCCAACACCACCGAAGTTGCCGCGGACGTCGAGCACCATGCCGTCCACATCGCGGAGCGCATCGATTGCCGCATTGAACTGCGCCACGAGCACCGGCATCCAAATGTTGAATCGGATAATGCCGACCGTGCGATCGCCGTGCTTGACCCGCTCAAACTCGAGATGGGCATTGAGCGGTGGCAAATTCCCGAAACGCTCGATCGAGCCCGGCTCCGCTTCGCGCGCGATACCCAGTCGTCGCTGCTTCCCGGCTCCATCATGGAACGTGAGGTGCACGGTGTCACCCACGGCGCCGGCCATGCTTTGCGTCGTCACGTTAAAGGCGGTTAACGCAAATCGGCGCGACTCCATCGCCACCGGAATCTTCGCCAGCCGACTGGCGACGGAACACCCGCCCACCGCCAGCAACGTCCACCCCGGCATGACGCCAGCGTTTTTCGCGTTGCTGCCCGCTTGCACTCGCGAAACGACCATCGTTCCTTCGGTGTAGCGGAGCGCGATGCCGACGTGGCCGCTGCGGTCGCCGGACCCGCCGGTCGTGGCGTCGCTGACTTCTTGCGGAATGATCGAAAAGTGCGATTGCCTAAGGCGACCCACCATGTCGGTCAGGATGCCGCGAAGCTCGACGTTGGACGTGGCGGCGGCGGCGCGGGGCCGCAGCGTGTCGCGAAGGGCGCGCCAATTGACCCCGTTGTAGGTCGTATCCCAATGCGAACGGGCAATGATGGTCCATGCGCTGTCGAACGTGACCACCGGCGCTATTGCGCCCGGCGTCTTGGCCAGCATGCTTCGCGTGGTTGGCGACGCGGCGCACTCGGCGGTCACCGGCGGGACAGCCGTCGACGCGGACGGGTTGCGACTGCCCACGTGTGCATGGCACGCGGTGCCGAGCAACGAGAGGACGACGGTAGCACGTCGAGCGGATGTTCTGTCGGGCATCGGCCATCAAGCTAGGGGATCACGGCGAGGGAAACGAGTGGTCCCGGTGCCGCCTGCGTCTCAGCAGACGTGTGAGTGGCCAGTCGCGATACAGCTGCATCGTGGGTTACCATGCGGTATCGCCGCACCCGGCGCTCACTTCTCCGCCATCGCCCATCTCATCAATGTCTGCCCGCCTTCACGACCTCCACGCGGCCGGTCAGTCGCTCTGGCTCGATTACATCGATCGCGCCATGCTGTCCAACGGTGACCTCGCGCGCCGCATTCGCGACGACGCGTTAACGGGGATGACGTCCAATCCGACGATCTTCGAAAAGGCACTCGCTGACGGTTCGGCGTACGACGCCCAACTCGCGACACTCGACGATACGGTGTCCGTGCAAGCGGCCTTCGAAGCGCTGGCGGCGACCGACGTGCGTGAGGCGTGCGACGCATTTCGCGGTGTCTACGACGCCACCAAGGCGGTGGACGGGTATGTCTCGCTCGAAGTGTCGCCCGCGCTGGCCAACGACGCGGATGGCACAGTGGCCGAAGCGCACCGCCTGTGGGCGCTCGTCGGTCGTCCGAACCTCATGATCAAAGTGCCGGGCACCCTCGCCGGCGCTGATGCCGTACGGCGGCTCATCGGGGACGGACTGAACGTGAACGTGACGTTGCTGTTCGCCATCGATGCACATGCGCGCGTCATTGAGGCGTACATCGCAGGACTCGAGTCGCGCGTCGCGCGCGGGTTGCCGATCGATCGCATCGCCTCCGTCGCGAGCTTTTTTGTCAGTCGGGTGGACAGTGCGATTGACAAGTCACTCGACACGATGGCCGCTGCCGACGCGGCGCACGGTGACGCGCTTCGGGCATTGCGCGGGAAGGCCGCCATTGCGAACGCCAAACTCGCCTATCAACTCTTCGCGCGAGAATTCGCCACACCCCGCTGGTCGGCGTTGTCTGCCCGCGGTGCGCATGTGCAGCGTCCGTTGTGGGCGAGCACCAGCACCAAGAACCCATCGTACCGCGACGTCATTTATGTGGAAGAGCTGATCGGCCCCAACACGGTCAACACACTGCCACCGGCGACACTCGAAGCATTTCGCGATCACGGTGACGTACGACAGTCGGTGACGAACGGGATTGCCGATGGCGAACGCGCGCTCGCCGCGCTGGAGGCCGCAGGCATCTCGCTCCGCACCGTCACCGATACACTGCTGGCGGACGGCCTCGCGTCATTCGGGCAATCGTTCGTGACACTGCTGGCCGGACTCGAACGCAAGCGCGCGGCACTCGCGGCGCATTCTTCCTCGCACTAGGAGCAAACGCAGTTGTCAGCAAACGAAGACGGTGTCTCGATTTCGCGAACCGGTCCGGAACGCGCCGCCGCGTCGCATGTGGTCGCCGACGATGCGCCGCCGCCATTTCAGCGCACCCACGTGCCGCGCACGAAGATTGTCGGCACACTCGGCCCGTCCAGCAATACGACCGAGAGTATCCGCGACCTGATCGAAGCGGGGCTGGATGTCGCGCGCATCAACTTTTCGCACGGCGCGCACGAGCAGCACGCGAGAACCATCGATATTGTGCGTGCGCTCTCCGCCGAACTTGGTCGTCCCGTCGCGATCCTCGGCGACCTGCAGGGTCCGCGTATTCGCATCGGGTCGCTGGACGCACCACGTCAGCTCGAGAACGGCGGCACGATCGTCCTCGCGCCCGAAGAAGTCGCGGAAGCACACGAGATCCCCATCACCTATGACGATCTCGCACACGACGTCGGGCCGGGCAATCGCATTCTCATCAACGATGGTCTGATCGAACTCGTGGTGACCGCGGTGAGTGGCTTGCGCGTGACCACGACCGTGGTGCACGGCGGTGTGCTGAGCAGCCACAAGGGCATGAACCTACCCGGCATCGCCGTGTCGGCGCCGTCGTTGACAGAGAAAGATCGCGCCGATCTGGCGTTCGCGGTGGAGCACGACCTCGATGCACTGGCCTTGAGTTTTGTGCGTCGCGCCGGAGACATCGACGAGCTCCGCGCCTTGATTCCGAAAACGATGCTGATCGTCGCCAAGATTGAGAAGGATGTCGCGCTCGAGAACATTGAAGAGATTCTTCGTGCCTCCGACGCGGTGATGGTGGCGCGCGGTGACCTCGGCGTCGAGTTGCCGTTCGAGCAGGTGCCAATCGCGCAGAAGAACATCATCGCACTCGCCAATCGGATGGGGCGACCGGTCATTACGGCCACCCAGATGCTCGAGTCGATGATTGAGCATCCGCGACCGACACGTGCTGAGGCCAGTGACGTCGCCAACGCAATCCTTGATGGCACGGACGCTGTGATGCTGTCGGCAGAGACGGCGGCTGGTGCGTATCCGCGCCTGGCAGTGGAAGCCATGCGTCGCATCATCAAGGAGATTGAATCGCACCCACGTCCGGACAAGCAGCGTGCACCGCGCCGCGTCGGCACAGAAGGCATGAATACCGAAGAAGCAATCGCGGCAGCCACGATCGCCGCCGTTCGCATGCTGGAAGCGCCACTCGTTGTGGTGTTCACCAAGAGCGGCTTCTCGGCGCGTATTGTGGCGTCGCATCGGCCCGGCGTACCGATTTTGGCGCTCACCGACGAGCCCCGCGTGTGTCGGCAGATGGCGCTGGTGTGGGGCGTGGTGCCGCGACTTGTACCGACGGCGCGCGGCTACGACCACATGGTCGCGATGGCGTTGCGAGAGGCGCTTGATCTCGGCTTGGTAACAAAGGGTGATCGGGTTGCCGTGACGGCCGGCGTACCATTCGATGTGCCCGGGACCACGAACTTGCTGAAGGTGGAGGTGGTGTGAGTTGGCACACCGACTGAGCGCGGCGTGAAGCTCACGTTTCTGGGGACGGGCACAAGTTTCGGTGTGCCACAGGTGGCGTGCCCCTGTGCTGTGTGTGCGTCGACAGATCCGCGCGACAAGCGATCGCGATGCGGCGCCATCATCGACACTGATGACGGAACCCGCCTGCTGATCGATACGCCACCAGAACTCCGATTGCAGCTCGTCGCAGCGACCATCGATACCGTCGATGCCGTGCTCTTCACGCACGAACATGCCGATCACATTCACGGGATCGATGATCTCCGCGCCTTCACCATCCGGCGTGGCGTGCCGTTGCCGCTCTATGGGTCGCAGGCCACCCTTGATGTCATCCGCAGCCGATTTCCCTACATCGTGGACGAGCGCATGCTGCCGTTGCCCGGCACGACCAAGCCCGAGGGCGTCATCATTGCGGTGAGCGATGGGGTGCCGTTCCGCGTACACAACACCGAAATTCTGCCGATTGCTGTCCCGCACGGACGCACCGACGTGCTCGCCTATCGCGTTGGACCGATCGGCTACGTCACCGACGCGAAAACGCTCCCCGAAGAGGCTCGCCGAGCACTGGCGGGTATTCGCGTGCTGGTGCTGAACGCCTTGTTGCGACGCCCGCATCCAACCCACCTGTCCATCGACGAGGCCGTCGTGATGAGTCAATTGATTGGTGCAGACCGCACATTTCTGACACACCTGACGCATGACAATTTCCACGCCGACCTCGCGGCGGAACTTCCCGACGGCATCAGTCCGGCGTACGACGGACTGGTCGTTGACCTCGCACAGCCAAGGATGATCGCATGACGATCTCGTTCGATTTCTCGAACATGATGGCGGGCACACTGTCGGGCGGCCAAGGCATCACCACGGCGCAATGGACATCGGCGCACGAATCGTTCCGCGGCGCGCACGCGGCGGTCATGACGCGCCGCGCCGATCTCGGATTCCTGTCGCTACCGACCCACACCGCAATGCTCGACGCCACGCTTGGTGTCGCGAACGCGGCGCGCGGCAGGTACACCGATGTGCTGCTCCTTGGGATCGGTGGCTCTGCGCTTGGGCCGATCGCGCTCCGCACGGCGCTACGGCCGAATGCGTGGAACGCTCTCGACGCCTCGGCACGCGGTGGATATCCGCGGCTTCATGCGCTCGACAACGTTGATCCGGTCACCATTGCCGCGGTGTTGGTACGACTCGATTTGGCGCAGACGCTCGTGCTCGTGGTCTCCAAGTCGGGTGGAACGGTCGAAACCATGGCGCAGTACCTGATCGTGCGGGACGCACTCGCCGCAGCGCTCGGCGAAGATCGTGCGCGAACGCATCTGGTGTTCGTCACCGATCCGGAGGTCGGTGCACTGCGTCGCATCGCGCGCGCTGAGGGCGTGACCACGTTGGAGATCCCAGCGAATGTAGGCGGACGCTTCTCCGTGCTCTCGCCTGTGGGACTCTTGCCGGCCGCGCTGATGGGCATCGACGTTGCGGCCCTTTTGGCCGGCGCTGCGGACATGACTCACCGCGCCGAATCGGACGACCTTGCGCGCAATCCCGCTGGTGTCTTCGCCGTGCTTCAGTGGATCGCCGACACGCAACATGGTCGCGCCGTGCAGGCACTCATGCCATACGCCGATCCGCTGCGTGACCTCGCGCTCTGGTTTGTGCAGCTGTGGGCAGAGTCACTCGGCAAAATTCGTCCAGACGGCACGCACGTTGGGCCGACGCCGATTCCGGCCGTTGGTGCCACCGACCAGCATTCGCAGGTGCAACTGTTCATGGAAGGACCACTCGACAAGACGGTCACGTTCGTAGCCGTCAATGGGCGCGAAGCGGATGGACCGATTCCCACACGCCACGCCGACATTCCTGAACTCGCCTACCTCGGCGGGCGGACCCTCGGCACACTGATGGACATCGAACAGCGGGCAACGGCGGGCGCACTAGCGGCGCGCGGACGCTTCAATGGCACCATACGAATCGACGCGATTGATGCGTGGCACGTGGGTGGGTTGATGCAGATGTTTGCCCTGGCCACCGCCTACGCGGGGTCGCTCTACGGCGTGGATGCCTTCAATCAGCCGGGCGTGGAGCTTGGCAAGAACTTTGCCTACGCGATGCTCGGTCGGCCAGGCAGCGACGCGGCACGCGCCGAATGGGACGCACTGCCGAAACCCGATCCGCGGTGGTGCGTCTGAGAGACGAAATCGCGAACGTGCCCTTGCCGCAACCGTCTCGCCCATAGGAACTTGGTAGGGACTTGTTCAGTCCGCGGTCGTTTGGCCGTGCACACGCCCACCCACTCGCTGCCGCTCTGGTTGCTCTGCAGCACCGGACAGGATGCCCGACACGAATGTCTCAGAATACGACCCCGTCTTCCACGCTCTTTGGCGGCGCCGTCACGGTCGCCGCGGGCCGCGTGCACGTGCTGAATTCCGCCGCGCTGGCGAGCACGCATATGGATGCCCTCGTTCGCCAGGCCGTGTTTGGCGATGATGGCGAGCGCACCATAGCGCGCTGGCTGATCTGGGAGCTAGGGCAGGCAGTTGGCGTACGGCCGGCCTCGATTCACGAGCTGTACATCGCGCGCGGCGAGGGCAAGTGTCACGGCTTCACCGTACCGGCGATGAACATTCGGGCAATGTCGTACGATACGATGCGATCGGTCTTCCGCACAGCGAACACCTTGGACGCAGGCGCATTCATTCTCGAAATCGCCCGCTCAGAAATCGCCTATACCGAGCAGAGGCCGGCGGAGTACGTCGCGGTCGCGATCGCCGCGGCACTGCGCGAAGGATTTCGCGGTCCACTCTTCATTCAAGGCGACCATTTCCAGGTCAACCACAAGAAGTTTGCGGTCGATCCGGTCACCGAAGTGAACGCGGTCAAAATGCTGGTGACGGAAGCGGTTGCCGCGGGCTTCTACAATATTGACGTGGATACGTCCACGTTGGTCGATCTGTCCAAGGCAACGCTGGCCGAACAGCAACGTCTCAACTACGAAGTGTGCGTTGACATCACACGCGCCGTGCGCGCGGAAGAGCCTGCGGGCGTGACGATCTCGATTGGCGGGGAAATCGGTGAGGTGGGGACGGAGAACAGTACGCCCGCCGAGCTCAAGGCCTTCATGGATGGCTACGGCGAAACGCTGCACGCGCAGGCACCGGGCATGGCTGGTCTGTCCAAGATCTCCGTGCAGTCCGGCACATCGCACGGCGGTATCGTGTTGGCCGATGGATCGATTGCCGACGTCAAGCTCGATCTCGATACGCTGGAAACGCTGTCACGCATTTCGCGCGATGCGTACGGTCTCTCCGGTGCGGTCCAGCACGGGGCGTCCACGCTGCCAGATACCGCGTTCCACAATTTCCCGCGCACGGAAACGGCCGAGATTCACCTCGCGACGAATTTCCAGAACATGATGTACGATCATATCCCCACGGCGCTCCGCGACGAGATGTACGCGTGGCTCGAGATCAACGCCAAGGACGAGCGCAAACCGAGCGACAGCGCCGAGCAGTTTTTCTACAAGACGCGCAAGAAGGCGATCGGACCGTTCAAGCGCCAACTGTGGAATCTGTCGGCGTCGGTGCGCGCAACACTTGGTGCGGCCTACGACGACAAGTTCTCGTTCCTCTTCACGCAGCTGGGCATTGTCGGCACGCGCGAAACGGTGTCACGTTTTATCTCGGCCCCTGAACAGCACAGGAGACTTCCGGACGGCACGACTACGATCATTGCAGCACCCGACGATATGGATTTAAGCGACTGACACTCGGCGCCGCCGCTGGCGGCAGGAGCACATGATGGCTCGACAGGATGAGTACGACGACGATCGCGTGGTAATCGTCAAGCGAGATGGAGGCAGCGTTGGCGCGGGCATGCTGCTGCTCGGACTGGCGATCGGTGCTGGGGCGGCGCTGCTCTTCGCGCCGTCCAGCGGGGCTGAAACGCGTGATCGTCTCCAGCGCGAGGCGCGGCGCGCCGGTCGTCGTGCGCGTCAGCTCACCGATCAGGTCAGCGACACCGTGGCCGACGGCGTTGAGCGCACGCGCACGCGCTTCGACAAGGAAGTTGATCGCGCCAAGGACGCCGTGAGTTCTCGCGGACGCGCGGTGGGCGAAGCGGTGACGGCCGCGCGCGAAGCCGCCTTGGATGCACGCGCCGATCTTGAGCGCGCCGTCGCGACGTCAAAACGCGCTTACGCGGATAGTCGTCGGGCGTATCGCGAGGCCCGAGCCGCGGATGCACGTCGTCACCACCATGACGATGCACAACTCATCGATCCATCGTCCGATCATGGACAGGACACGGCTGACGGCGCCTCACACGCGGGCTGAGGTCGGACGTGACATTGTCCTCCGCATCTGGAATCAGAGCGCGGAGGACAATGTACTCTTTCTGGCGAGCGGACTCGCATTCAACGTGTTGCTCGCGCTTGTGCCGCTTGTGCTGCTGCTCATCAGCACATTGTCATTCCTGCTCGGCAGTGAACCGACTGAAGCCGCGCGCACGGTCACAGGCATGGCCGAGCGGTTGCTACCCACCAACGCGCCTGCCGCGTCGATGCTGTTGCGCGATGTCGTCGCCGACGTACTCAGCACGCGCGGTGCCATCGGGCTCTACGCGGCCGTCAGCTTCGCGTGGTTCTCGACGCGGCTGTTTGGATCGTTGCGCAGTTGCCTAGCGCTGATCTTCGACGGCACCGATCATGGCATCGTCGTTGGCAAGTTGTTCGACGTCGTCGCTACGATCCTGACCACGGTTGCCGTGGTTGTCTATGTGGTATTCTCAGCGTATCTCGACCTGGCGACCACACGCGGACTCGCATTCCTTGTTGGGCTCGGCGTTCGGGAATCGGCAATGGGTGGCGTGGCCTACGTCGGCGGACGGCTGCTCGCGAACGCGGTGGTGTTCGCGCTGTTCTTTGCGCTGTATCGAGGACTACCTCGTAAGCGACCATCACGCCAAACGGCGATACTGGCCGCCGGTGTTGCTGCGCTGCTCTTTGAGCTTGCGCGACATCTGTTTGCGCTGCTTGTACAGAATCTCGATCCGAGCTCGCTGTATACCGGTTCGATTGCGGCCATCGTCGCCGTTGTCTTTTGGACGTACTACGGCGCGCTGCTCTTTCTCATCGGCGGCGAGGTCGCGCATGCGTTCGACCGGCGTCGCATCGAGACGACAGAGACGGCGCCGGCGCGAATTCCTGCCGTCATTCCTACACGAAAACGCAAATGAGTGCTGTTGCCGAACGTGAACACCGCGCACCGCTCGACCTACGCAGTGACACGGTCACCAAACCAACGAGCGGTATGCGACGCGCCATGGCCGACGCCGAAGTCGGCGACGACGTCCTCGATGGCGACCCGACCACGCGACGCCTCGAGGCCGTCATCGCGGAGCGGCTCGGCAAGGAAAGTGCGCTGTTCTTTCCAACCGGCACCATGGCCAATCAGGTGGCCATCTGGTTGCTCACCACGCCTGGCACAGAGCTGCTCGTCGACGCGGATGCGCACATCGTGCACTCGGAAATGGCGGCAACCGCAGCGCTGGCTGGCGTGCAGGTTCGCGTGGTACGCAGTGCGGCGCCCGTCTTTCGCGCGGGAGACCTGGCAGGAGCACTCTCGCCATCGTCACCACATGCGACGGAACTCTCGCTGGTATGCGTGGAGAACACGCACAACGGGGCGGGCGGCGTTGTCACGTCGCTCGTGGACCTTCGCGCGTTGTGGGATGTCGCGCGCGCCGCGAATCTGCCCGTGCATCTCGATGGCGCGCGATTGTGGAATGCGTCAGCGGCATCAGGCACCAGCCTCGCGGACTTTGCTGCCTGCGCCGATACCGTCATGGTGTCGTGTTCCAAGGCCCTCGGTGCCCCGATCGGATCGTTGCTCGCCGGCTCGCGCGACGTCATGGCTCGCGCCGTCCGTGTGCGACGGCGCCTGGGCGGTGGAATGCGACAGAGCGGCGTACTTGCAGCCGCCGCGTTGTACGGGCTCGAACACCATCTCGCGCGCGTGCCGGAAGATCACGAAGCTGCGCGATATCTCGGGGACATGATCAATGGCATTGGTGGTGCGACTGTCGTGCCGCCGGACACCAACATTCTCATGATCGATCTCCCACTCCCCAAGGCCGATGCGGTTGTCGCGCGCGCAGCAGAACTCGGCGTGCGTGTGTCGTCGTGGACGCCAAGCCGTGTCCGAGCGGTCACGCACCTAGGTGCACCAATCGCGGCCGTCGCCGAAGCAGCGCCACGGCTGGCGCGGGCCCTGCACGACGTGCTTTCGGCTGGCTAGCTGCACTGAGAACACCACGTGCGGATGCGGCGAGCGCGAGCTATTTGCGGC